>NZ_JBHVHF010000135.1:0-20834 GCF_042800315.1 Streptomyces sp. NPDC057638 | reverse complement strand
CCCCCGGGCCGTGCCGTTCCCGCCCCTCCCCGGCGGGCCCGCGCGCGGCCGGTGCGACAAGGGCGCGGGGCGTAGGGTGGAAGGGCCCGGCGCGGGACGCGTCGGGCCGTTCGTGTTGCTTCGCAACGTGCCCCGCAGCGTCACTCCCGGGATGGAAGAGCCCTTTCATGAGCCTCGTCGGCCTCCTCGACGCCCTCGTATCCGACCCCGCGCTCGCCGAAGCGGTCACCGCCGCCCGGTCCGGGGGCCGCCCTCACCTCGATCTCGTCGGACCGCCCGCCGCCCGTCCCTTCACCGTCGCCGCGCTCGCCCGGGAGACCGGACGTACGGTGCTGGCCGTGACCGCCACCGGGCGGGAGGCCGAGGACCTGGCGGCGGCGCTGCGTTCGCTGCTGCCGCCGGACGGTGTGGTCGAGTACCCCTCCTGGGAGACCCTGCCGCACGAGCGGCTCTCGCCCCGCTCCGACACGGTGGGGCGGCGGCTCGCGGTGCTGCGCCGACTGGCCCACCCCTCGCCGGACGATCCACTGGCCGGGCGGGTCTCCGTGGTGGTGGCGCCGATCCGTTCCGTACTCCAGCCGCAGGTCAAGGGGCTGGGCGACCTCGTACCGGTCGAGCTGAGGACCGGAGCGAGCGCCGATCTGAACGAGACCGTCGAGGCGCTCGCGGCGGCCGCGTACTCCCGGGTCGAGCTGGTGGAGAAGCGCGGCGAGTTCGCGGTCCGGGGCGGGATCCTCGATGTCTTCCCGCCCACCGAGGAGCATCCGCTGCGGGTGGAGTTCTGGGGCGACGATATCGAGGAGATCCGTTACTTCAAGATCGCCGACCAGCGTTCCCTCGAGGTCGCCGAGCACGGTCTGTGGGCGCCGCCCTGCCGTGAGCTGCTGCTCACCGACGAGGTACGCCGCCGGGCCGCCGCCCTCGCCGAGGCCCACCCCGAACTGAACGAGCTGCTGGGCAAGATCGCCGAGGGGATCGCGGTGGAGGGCATGGAGTCCCTCGCCCCGGTCCTGGTGGACGAGATGGAACTGCTGCTCGACGTGCTTCCGGCGGGCGCGATGGCCGTGGTCTGCGACCCCGAGCGGGTCCGCACCCGCGCCGCCGACCTGGTCGCCACCAGCCAGGAGTTCCTGCACGCCTCCTGGGTGGCGAGCGCGGGCGGCGGCGAGGCCCCCATCGATGTCGGCGCGGCCTCGCTGCGGGGCATCGCGGAGGTCCGCGAGCACGCCCGGGAGCTGGGCACCATGTGGTGGTCGGTCTCCCCGTTCGCCGCCGACGAGGAGCTCTCCGACGACACCCTCACGCTGGGGATGCGCGCCCCCGAGTCCTACCGGGGCGACACCGCGCGCGCGCTCGCCGACACCAAGGGCTGGCTCGCCGACGGCTGGCGCACGGTCTATGTCACCGAGGCCCACGGCCCCGCCACCCGTACGGTCGAGGTCCTCGGTGGCGAGGGCATCCCCGCCCGCCTTGAGGCCGACCTCACCGCCCTCGCCCCCGCCGTGGTCCAGGTCGCCTGCGGCTCGATCGACCACGGGTTCGTGGACACGGCGCTGCGGCTCGCCGTCCTCACCGAGACGGATCTGTCGGGCCAGAAGGCGGCGGGCAAGGACGGTCAGCGGATGCCGACCCGGCGCCGCAAGACCATCGACCCGCTGACGCTGGAGTCCGGCGACTACATCGTGCACGAGCAGCACGGTGTGGGCCGCTATGTGGAGATGGTCCAGCGGACCGTGCAGGGCGCGACCCGGGAGTACCTGGTGGTCGAGTACGCCCCCGCCAAGCGCGGCCAGCCCGGCGACCGGCTCTACATCCCCACCGACCAGCTGGAGCAGATCACCAAGTACGTCGGCGGTGAGGCCCCCACCCTGCACCGCCTCGGCGGCGCCGACTGGACCAAGACCAAGGCGCGCGCCAAGAAGGCGGTCAAGGAGATCGCCGCCGATCTGATCAAGCTCTACTCCGCCCGGATGGCGGCCCCCGGCCACTCCTTCGGCCCGGACACCCCCTGGCAGCGGGAGCTGGAGGACGCCTTCCCGTACGCGGAGACCCCCGACCAGCTCTCCACGATCGCCGAGGTCAAGGAGGACATGGAGAAGACGGTCCCGATGGACCGGCTGATCTGCGGCGACGTCGGCTACGGCAAGACGGAGATCGCGGTCCGCGCCGCGTTCAAGGCGGTGCAGGACGGTAAGCAGGTCGCGGTCCTGGTGCCCACCACCCTGCTGGTGCAGCAGCACTTCGGGACCTTCTCCGAGCGCTACTCCCAGTTCCCGGTGAAGGTGCGCGCGCTCTCCCGCTTCCAGTCCGACACCGAGGCCCGCGCCACCCTGGAGGGGCTGACGGACGGCACCGTCGATGTCGTCATCGGCACCCACCGCCTCTTCTCCTCCGAGACCAAGTTCAAGGACCTCGGGCTGGTCATCGTGGACGAGGAGCAGCGCTTCGGCGTGGAGCACAAGGAGCAGCTGAAGAAGCTCCGCGCCAACGTGGACGTGCTCACCATGTCCGCCACCCCCATCCCGCGCACCCTGGAGATGGCGGTCACCGGCATCCGCGAGATGTCCACGATCACCACCCCGCCGGAGGAGCGCCACCCGGTCCTCACCTTCGTCGGACCGTACGAGGAGAAGCAGATCGGCGCCGCCATCCGCCGGGAACTGCTCCGCGAGGGCCAGGTCTTCTATATCCACAACCGGGTCGAGTCCATCGACCGCGCCGCCGCCCGGCTGCGGGAGATCGTGCCGGAGGCGCGGATCGCCACCGCCCACGGCCAGATGTCGGAGTCGGTGCTGGAACAGGTCGTGGTCGACTTCTGGGAGAAGAAGTTCGACGTCCTGGTCTCCACCACGATCGTGGAGTCGGGCATCGACATCTCCAACGCCAACACCCTGGTCGTGGAGCGCGGCGACAACTTCGGCCTCTCCCAGCTGCACCAGCTCCGGGGCCGGGTGGGCCGGGGCCGGGAACGCGGCTACGCCTACTTCCTCTACCCGCCGGAGAAGCCGCTGACGGAGACCGCCCACGAGCGGCTCGCCACCATCGCCCAGCACACCGAGATGGGCGCGGGCATGTATGTGGCGATGAAGGACCTGGAGATCCGGGGCGCGGGCAATCTCCTCGGCGGCGAGCAGTCCGGCCATATCGCCGGGGTCGGTTTCGATCTGTATGTACGGATGGTGGGGGAGGCCGTCGCCGACTACCGCGCCTCCCTGGAGGGCGGGGTGGAGGAGGAGCCGCCGCTTGAGGTCAAGATCGAGCTGCCGGTCGACGCGCACGTCCCGCACGACTACGCGCCCGGCGAGCGGCTGCGGCTCCAGGCGTACCGGGCCATCGCCTCGGTCAACACCGAGGAGGACATCAAGGCGGTACGGGAGGAGCTGACCGACCGTTACGGCAAGCTGCCGGAGCCGGTGGAGAACCTGCTGCTGGTGGCGGGGCTGCGGATGCTGGCCCGCTCCTGCGGGGTCGGTGAGATCGTGCTCCAGGGCTCCAACATCCGCTTCGCGCCGGTCGAGTTGCGCGAGTCGCAGGAGCTGCGGCTGAAGCGGCTGCACCCGCGCTCGGTGCTCAAGCCCGCGGCCCACCAGGTGCTGGTGCCACGGCCGACGACGGGCACGATCGGCGGGAAGCCGGTGGTGGGCCGGGAACTGCTGGCGTGGACGGGGGAGTTCCTGACGACGATCCTGGGGTCGTAGCGGTCGTAGCGGTCGTAGCGGTCGGGCGGTCCGGGGTGGGTCGCCGGTGCGGCGGGCTGGTCCCGGGGCGGCGCGCGGAGGGCTCTGACCACCGGAGGGTCTCGCGGGGCCGCGGAGCGGGCGGTGTCCCGGGGCGGCGCGCGGGGCGCCCTGGCCGCCGGGCCGTCTCGTCCGGCGGTCTCGCGGGGACGTCCTCCGGGGCGGTGCCCACCCGGTGAGCGGATGAGCCCGGTCGGCTGTCGGGCTCATCCGCGGTCGGGGCGGGCCGGACACCCTGGTCATGGCGCCCGGCCCTTGTCGGCTCACGCTACGGAGGCCCCGGGAGCGCCCCCAGGGGGCATCGAGAGCACTCCGGGGGCGTACGAAAGCGCACCACTCGCTCTGGATGCCCCTTTTTGCCCCGCCCGTTGTCCTCCCCGCCCGTTGTCCTCCCTGCCTGTTGCCCTCCCCGGTCGCTTCCCTCCCGGCTCGGGCCCACAGCCCACGGAGGCCGCCCGGTGGGGGCGGCCTCCGTGGTGGGGGCGGTCAGCGGGGACCGGCCGGACCCGGAAGGGGGCCGGGGATCACGAGGATCACGAGGATCACGAGGATCGCGGGGATCAGAGGGGAAGCTCCCACTGGGTCTCGTCGTGCATCAGACCGGGGCTCATCTCGACCGTGAGGGTCTTCGCCGCCGCCGGGGCGGAGAAGGCGTAGGTCGCCGTCGCCTTCTTGCCCGGCAGGATCGTTCCGGTGAATCCGGAGCCGGCCTTCTCGTCGAAGATCTGCTCGGCGGTGGCGCCGTCCGCCCCGGCCCGCGCGTCCGCCGTGATCAGCGTGGCCTCGAACTTCTTCGTGCCCGCGTTCTCTATGGTCACGGTCACCTGGTAGCCCTTGTTCCCCTTGGCGTGCCCGACCGCGTACTCCGACGGCTGGAAGCTCTTCGGGGCGGAGACGGTGATCTTCAGATCGTCCTTGTAGATGGCGGTCTTCCCGGGGGCGAGGACATCGTCCGTCCCCTTCTTGCCCCCGTCGTCCTTGGTCCCGGTCGGGGTGAGGGCCTTGTCGATCTCGTCCACCGCGTCGTCGACGGCCTTGAAGGTGATGACCATGCCGATCACCGAGAGGACCAGGGCCACCAGGCCCATCACGGCGCCGGTGAGGGTCACCCCTCTGTTGTTGGCCTCGCCGCGCTTGACCCGGCCGTTGCCGACCAGGCCCAGGATCACGGCGATCAGTCCGAGGATGCCCGCCATCCAGAAGAGCAGCGGGATCAGGCCCGAGAGGGCGCCGATGATGCCCAGGATCAGCGCGGCCGTCCCCAGGCCGTTGCGCATCGGGCGCGGGGCGGGCTGCCCCTGCGGCGAGGGAGCGCCGTAGGGCTGCTGGTGGGTGGAGTGGGACATGGCTGGTCCTCCCGGACTGGACTGAGAGCGGTACTGAGATCGGTGGTGCGGGTGGTGCTGAGGTCGGTACTGAGAGCGGTGCTGTGGATGGTGCTGAGAGCGGGGACGGTGCGGGACTGGATGGCCGAACGCCCGTCCGTCCGAGGGGGGTTGTGGCCCGCTCCTCGTGGTGACGGGCTCCATAAGACCAGTAACTGTGAACCGCGTCAACACTGTTCACGGTGGACGGGTTCACTCACACTGTGAAAGGGGTTCCCCTCGGTGTGGCGTTATCATCGGCGACACCATGCGGAAATGACTGACCTGCGACAACGGATGCGGAGGAGCACCAGGTGCCCGAGAACGCGAGCGAGGTCACGGCGGCCGGTATCGCCCGGCTGGCCGGGGTCGGCCGGGCCGCCGTCAGCAACTGGCGCCGCCGCCACGCCGACTTCCCCAAACCCGTCGGAGGTACCGAGACCAGCCCCTCCTTCGCCCTCACCGAGGTCGAGGAGTGGCTGCGTGCCCAGGGCAAGCTCGCCGAGGTCCCGCCACGGGAACGGGTCTGGCAGCAGCTCGCGGGCGATCCGTCGGCCGCCGCCCCCGCGCTGGTACGGACCGGCTGCGCCCTGCTGCTCCTGCGGGAGCGGCCCACGCTCTGGCAGGAACTGGCGAGGGAGGACGATCTGGCCCTGGCCCGGCTGCTGCCGACCGCCCTGGAGGGCGTGCTCGGCGGCCGGTTCGGCGACGACCGGGGCGACCTCTTCCGTACCGTGGCACGGATCGAACCCGAGGCGGTGCCGCTGATCCGCGCCGCCGTCGCGCTCGCCGCCGAGGACGGGCCGCGTGCCGTGTACGACTTCCTGCTCGGCCGTCTCCTCGACACCAGCCTGCGGCAGAACCCGCCCACCCCGGCGGGGACGGCCGCGCTGATGGCCGCGCTCGCCGCGCCCGCACCCGGTCGGACCGGCGAGAACGGCGCGACGACCGGTCGGACCGGCAATGACGGCGCGGCTGACGTGACGGGTCCGGCCGGTCCGACCGTGCTCGATCCGGCGGTCGGGGCCGGGGCGCTGCTGGCGGCCGTGGACGGGCCCGCCGTGCTCTGCGCCCAGGACAGCGACCCCGAACTGGCGGCGCTCGCCGCGCTCCGGCTGGCGCTCACCGCCGGGACGACGGTCCGGGCCGGCGCGGCGGACACCCTGCGCGCCGACGGCTTCCCCGAGCTGGCCGCCGACGCGGTCCTGTGCCACCCCCCGTTCAACGAGCGCAACTGGGGCCATGAGGAACTCGCCTACGACCCGCGCTGGGAGTACGGGCTGCCCGCCCGTACCGAGTCCGAACTGGCCTGGGTGCAGCACGCGCTCGCCCGGCTCGCCCCCGGCGGCACCGCCGTCCTGCTGATGCCGCCCGCCGCCGCCTCCCGCCGCTCGGGACGGCGGATCCGGGCCGGGCTGCTGCGGCGGGGCGCGCTGCGGGCGGTGATCGCGCTGCCGGTGGGCGCGGCGGCACCGTACGGGATCCCGCTCCATCTCTGGGTGCTGCGGGCCCCCGAGGCCGACCGGGCCCCCGCGCCCGAGCTGCTCCTGGTCGACACCGCCGCGCTGGCCCCGCCGGGCGGTGGGCGCGACCGGCTCGACCCCACCGTCCGGGGCGCGGTCCTCGACGCGTGGCGGTCCTTCGACGCCAGCGGCAGCGGCCCCGACCAGCCCGGGGTCAGCCGTTCCGTCCCCGTCATCGAACTCCTCGACGACGATGTGGACCTGGCCCCCGCCCGCCATGTGCCCCCCCTCGACCAGGGCGCGGGCGCGCATGAACTGGCCGGGCTGCGGGAGCGGCTGACCGACACCCTGCGGCTCACCATCGAACTCACCCCGGCGCCCGTCAGCCCGGGGCGGCCCACCGCCCGGCCCACCACGACGGTCGGGGAACTCGCCCGCGCGGGCGCCCTGGTGATCCACGCGGGCACGGTGGTGCCCGGACCCGCCTCCGTCCGGGAACCCGGCGTGGAAGCGGGCCGTACGGAGCCGGGGGCGGGCCATGCCTCCGTACGGCCGTCGGCGGGGACCGTCCTCACCGAACAGGACGTCCTCGCCGGAACCCACCCCTCCGCCGTCCTGACCGATGACCAGGGCGAGGAGGACCCGGTCCGGACGGCGCCGGGCGACGTGGTCGTCCCGGTCCTCGGCGGCGGCGCGGTCGTCCGGGTCGTCGACGAGGCCACGGCGGGCACGGCCCTCGGCCGCAACCTCCATCTGCTGCGCCCGGACCCGGCGGCGCTCGACCCCTGGTTCCTCGCCGGGTTCCTGCGCGGCACCGCCAACACCCGTCAGGCCAGCAGCTACGCCTCCACCGCCAGCCGCCTGGACGTCCGCCGGGTCCAGCTCCCCCGGCTCCCCCTCGCCGACCAGCGCCGCCACGGTGAGCGCTTCCGGGCCCTGGCGGCGTTCGAGGACGCGCTGCGCCAGGCGGGACGGCTGGGCGAGCGCCTGGTGCGGGGGCTGTACGACGGTCTGACGGACGGGACGGTCGGCCCGGAGCGCGAGGGCGCGGGGCAGCCGGAAACCGGCTGAGAACGAGCGGGCCGCCGCGCCCCGGACTCCGGTCCGGGACGGCGGCCCCACGCGTGGCGACGGGGAACCGACCCGGGGACGGCGTCGGTTTCGCGAGGCACGGCTTCGAGGGTCCGGAGTCCGAGAGGTATCCGAGAGGCATCCGAGAAACACGGGTCCGAGAGGGAGAGGCCAAGGCTCCGGGTCCGAGGGGTCCGGGCCGGGTGCGCAGAGGGCGGCGGGTACCCGTGGGGCCGGGCGTTACCCCCCGATCCCCGCGAAGGTCACCGTGTCCGTACAACCCTGGGGCCCGGCGCGGTGTCGGTGTATACGCTCGTCCTCCACCATCCGTCACGTATCTCGCCATATCCCACCCCAGACCGGCACGTTATCCCTCACCTCGTGCCACACACCGGCAATACGCATCCATCACGCACCAACCGCACCGCCCGCTCAGCAGCGGCCGACGGCGCCCCGTCGGCCATCCCGCCCCACCAGGCTCTCCGCCTCGTCCCCAGGCACACAGGAGCAGTGATGCACGGCCCCGGCTACGCCCCGCAGCCCCCCGATCCCTTCCCGGCACCGGTCCCGACACAGGCACACGCACACGCACCGGCACCGGCGCGGCCACCCGCGCTCGCCACCCTGATCGCTCTCCGGGTGGTCTTCGTGGTGCTCGCGATGGGCAGTCTCGGCCTGCTCGCCTGGGGCACGGTGCTGCGGGTCGCGATCCTGCGCGGCCGACGGCTGGACTGGGCGCTCTTCTGGATCACGCTGGTGCTCGCAGTCGTGTCCCTGGTCGTGATCGGCGAGTTCAGTACGGCCGGGGAGGAGCCGGCTCCGCAGAGCAAGGCCACTCCGCTCGACATGGTGATGGTGGGGTGCCTGGTCGTGGTGGCGATCGGGGTGCCCGTCTACTTCCTGCTGGCGGACATCCGCCACTTCCAGCGGCCCACGGGCGCGGGCCCGTTCCCGTACGCCCCGTACGCCGTGCCGCCGTCGCCGGGACCGCTGGCGGCCACGGCGCTCCTGACGAACCCGCTGCCGCCGCCCCCGTCCGTACCGCCCGTGCCGCCGCAGGGGTTCGGCCCGCCGACGGCGTACGGATATCCCCCGCCCCTCGCCACCCCGCCCCCGGAGAAGCCCCGCATCGACCAGGTGCGCGCCGAGCTGGACGAGCTGAGCGACTACCTCCGCAGGGAGCGCGACCGGTGAACGGACGGATCGTCGCCGGGCGGTACGAGCTCTCCACCGTCATCGGCCGTGGTGGCATGGGCCAGGTGTGGACCGGCTACGACCGGCGGCTCGACCGCAGGGTCGCCGTCAAACTGCTGCGGCCCGACCATATGGCCGCCGCCGGGACCGGCGCCGACGAGCTGCGCCGCCGCTTCATCCGCGAGTGCCGGGTGACCGCGCAGGTCACCCATCCCGGGCTGGTCACCGTGCACGACGCGGGCAGCGACGGGGACGACCTCTATCTGGTGATGCAGTACGTCGAGGGCGCCGACCTCGCCGACCACCTCGCCGAACACGAGCCCTACCCCTGGCCGTGGGCGGTCTCCGTCGCGGCCCAGCTGTGCGGGGTGCTCGCCGCCGTCCATCTGGTCCCGATCATCCACCGTGACCTCAAGCCCCGGAACGTGATGGTGAAACCGGACGGCACCCTCACCGTGCTGGACCTCGGCGTGGCCTCCGTGATCGACACCGACACCACCCGCCTCACCCACACCGGCTCACCCATCGGCAGCCCCGCCTATATGGCGCCCGAGCAGGCGATGGGCGGCGCGGTCGGCCCGTACACCGATCTCTACGCCCTCGGTGTGCTCCTGCACGAACTCCTCAGCGGCGCCGTCCCGTTCACCGGCCCGACCGCGCTCGGTGTGCTCCACCGCCATCTGTACGAGCCACCGCTGCCGGTACGCCGGATCCGCCCCGAGATACCCGAGGAACTGGAGGCCCTCGTCCTGCGGCTGCTCGCCAAGGACCCCCAGCACCGCCCCTCGGGAGCGCACGAGGTCTACACGGCGCTGGCCCCGCTGCTGCCCGGCACACCCGAGCCTCGGGGCCCACTCGACCCGACCCGGCCCTTTCTGCGGCCCTTCGCCCCCTGGCCCGACCGCCCGACGGCCCCGGCGCCGGGCACCGGGTCCCCCGTCTCCGTACCGAGACTGGATATCGCGGCCACCGTCGACGAGGTCAAACGCCTCCTCGGCGAAGGCAGCATCACCCAGGCCGTCGACATGCTCGGCGCGATCCTGCCGACCGCCGCCGCCGAACACGGCGCACACTCCCCGGTGGTGCGGATCCTGCGCAAGCAGTACGCGACGACCCTGATGGACGACGGCCAGTACCGCCGCGCCCTGCCCGAACTCCGCCGCCTCGCCGACGAACGCGCGGCGGAGGCCGGCCCGGCCGACCCGGTCGCCCTCCAGTTCCGCCAGGACGCGGCCCACTGCCTCGAACAACTCGGCGACCCGGCCGCCGCCCTCACCGAGTACCGCGCCCTCCTCCCCTTCTTCGACCACACCCCCGACCCGGCCCCCGCCTTCGACATCCGCCACCGCACGGGCCAACTCCTCCTCGCCCTCGGCGACCACACGGAGGCCCGCCACACCCTGGAACTCCTCCTCACCGACGTGGACCGGGCCTACGGCCCCTACCACCCGCTGGCGAGCGAGCTGCGGAGGGTGCTCACCCACCAGAGCAGGGTGCACGGGAGGTGAGGGTGGGGGCGCCGGTCAGCGGCCGTCGCTCCGGACATGGGAGCTGGGCGCCCAGAACCCCGTGAGGGGTCCGGCGGTGATCCGCACCATCGGGCGGCCGTTGACGATCGAGCGGCGGTCGAAGGGCGCCGCGGAGTCATGGGGGAACGACACGGTACGGATGCCGGTGATCGTCCCGTCGGCGGCGACCTTGTGGCACTCGACGCTGACCTGGGCGGGGAAGGTGGCGGTCCGCCGGGGCGCGTACACCGAGCGGAACCACTCGCCGCGGAGGTAGACCCGGGGGTAGAACTCGGGTACGTACCAGCCCTGGTAGGCCCCGCTGGAGATCAGGTAGTGCACGCCACCACCCTTGATCCGGGTCCGGTGGGAGGCGGTGGCCGCGGTGTCACGGCTGAAGGTGACGGCCCTGCTGGCGGTGACGGCCCCGGAGGCGCTGAACCGGTAGAGCGTGTACCGCCCGGCGGCGAGGCTGATGGTGCCGCCGCCGGCGCCCAGCTTCGGATGGGGGTGGTCGTCCATCAGGACATCGGAGAGGTGGGCGAGCCGCACGCTGCCGGAGAGCCAGTGGAGCTGGCGCAGCAGATTGATGTGGACGGGATGGTAGGAGGCGGTCGGAATCTGGTGGGTCAGGCAGTAGTCGGAGAGCCAGCCCTTGTTCCGCATCGCCGCGAAGTAGACGTCGAGCGCGGTCAGCGCGCCGTCGAAGAGCCGCTCGGCGAGTGCGTTCCCGGTGAGCTGGACGTAGTCCCAGAGCCCGAGCGCCGCGAACATATAGCCGTTGTACGTGTAGTCCGAGGTGCCCGGCGGGTCCATCGGGTACTCATGGATCCATAGATATCCGGCACCGTCGCGCGCCGTGACCCAGGGTTTGCGGGGACCGGCCTTCAGCAGCGAGGCGAACGCGCCGTCGGCCGCGGCGCGGTAGCGTGCGCGCTCGGTCGCGTCGACCGCGGGTAACTCGATCAGCTGCGCGAAGAGGCTGAGGGCCTCTCCCTGGGCCATCCCCGAGTACCAGGGCGCCCGGTAGGCGAGCCCGGTGTGCACGGCGTGCGCCCAGTCGAAGGGGTAGGGGAACCACCAGGCGCCGCGTGCCTCGATGCGCCGGTCGATCAGCCGCTTGGCCTGGGCCCGGGCCCGGTTGAGATAGAAGAGGTCACCGGTCCGCCGATAGCTGGTGATGTTCTGGAGCCCGAACTGGATCTGCCCCACCGGATGGTCGTACAACCGACCGTCCAGCTCGAACATCCGCACTCCGTGGATGTCGTGCGGCGCGGTGTCCACGCGCGGCGCGTCCCGGTCCCGCCACGGCCTCAGCACGTCCCGTACCGACCGCGCGCAGCGGTACCCCGACGTCTTGAATGTGAACGGCGCCTCGGCGGGGATGCCCCGGGCCGCCGCTCGGGCGTCGACGGGTCCCCGGGCATAGGGGATCCGCGTACCGGCCGGAGGGGCGGTGGCCCGCCCCTCCTGGAGTGGGTCGGGCAGTGGCGGCACGGGCAAGGCGGGCTCGGCGAGGTGACCCGGCCCCGCCGGGCGGCCCCCAAGGAGTGAGGCTGTGAGGTCGTCCAGAGCGTGGGCGGCCGTACCGCCGAGGACGAGCGCGCTGGCTCCGGTCGCGGTGCTGAGGGCGAGGAAACGTCTGCGGTCGGGTGTGGGCACGGGTGTCTCCGGGGTCGGTGTGGATATGTGGAAGGGGTGCGCGGCAGCGAGGCACGGAAGCCCTGGTCCGCGCGGGAAGGAGGAGCCGGGGGGCCGCCGGGCCGTACCGGAGGGTGCCGGGGCGGATGGCAGCCGCCGCCCCGGCACCCAGGGAATGTCAGCCCAGCCGGACGGGGCGCGAGAAGGTGGGCGCGCCGCCCGCGCCCCCGGGGGTCTCGTTGACCTGGGCCAGGTACGACACGTCATTGAGATCGCGGTAGACGAAGGCCCACGCCGCACCCGACGGCCGGTAGACGAAAGCCGTGGGGGAGGTCACGCCCGCGAAGGCGGAGGCCCGGCGCCAGGGCCGCCACTGGTCGCTTCCGGCGCGGGTCTCCCCGGTGACGTAGTAGCGGCTGTCGGCACCGCGGACCACGACCTGGATCTGACCGGTGACCGGTGACTGGAGGCCGGTCGGGGATCCCTTGACCTCCAGTGTCGCCGGGCCGTCAGGCAGCGGTTCGGTCGCGGCGGGGATGGTCCGCCAAGCGCCGAAGGGCTCTTCCGGCCTGGTCTGCGCGGTGGTGACGACACCGTCGCCACTGGTGGCGAAGATGCGGATCAGATCACCGGAGTACCGCACGATGGCGGGGTTGCCGGTGACGGTCTGGGTGCCCACGGGTGACCAGTCGGAGAGCGTACGGTTCGGCGAGAACAGGGCCGTGGCGAGGGTTCCGTCCTTCTTCTTCGCCGTCAGATGGATACCGCTGCTCAGGGGCACGGCCGTCAGCGCCCCGTCGATGGAGGAGCCCGGCAGCCTCTTCCAGCCGAGGAACGGTCCGTTCTCCCGGGCCTGGATCCGGTACCAGGGCCTGCCGTCGTCCACGGCGAACTGGGCGATCAGCCCGGTCGTCGGCATGGTGCCGCTCACCACGCGTGCGGCCATCGCCCCCGCCAGATCGTTCCAGCCGGACCAGGTGGGACCGTTGGGGGCGGACTGGTCGCGCTGGAGGACGCTGCCGTCGACCCGCTGCGCCAGGATCGTGACGCGACCGTCACGCTGTTCGGTGATCGCGGGCTGGCCCGCGAACGTGTTCCCTTCGTTGAGTTGTGTCCACCGCACGCTGTCGAGGTCCGCCATATCGGCCCGGCCGTGGGAGAGCAGACCGGTGTTGTTGGTGTAGGCGAACTCCAGCTTTCCCGCCGAGGAGGCGAAGACGGTGGTCCGGCTGTTCTGGGCGGTCGGGACCTGGGGCGCCGCGGGGGTGTGGTCGCTCAGCAGCCGGCAGTTGTCGGGCCGTGAGGTCACGTTGTCGAAGGCGTGCCAGCCGCCCGCCGCCACCGGCTTGGCGGCCACCGGCCAGGTGTCGGTCCGTTCGTCGTAGCGGTAGTAGAGCGCCTCGCCGTTGGTGCGCACCGCGACCAGGGTGTCCCCGCCCCCGGCCGTGAACGTCTTGAAGTTCCCCCAGGCGGCCTCGCCGACCAGGACGTGGCGCTCGATCCAGCGCTGGCTCCTGACGTCGTAGCGGGAGCGGAACAGTCGCCCGTCGGTGTGCCTGCCGAAGAGGACCCCCGCGTCCCCCGCGGTGATCAGGTCATAGCGGTCCCACCCGGTGTCCAGGGTGCCCAGCGAGCGCAGCCCGCCGGTGGGGCCGAGGTCGGGGTCATAGGTGTAGGCGTAGAGCTGGCCGAGGTTATCGGCCACCCAGAGGTGTCCTGTTCGGTCAATCGTGGCCTGCTCCCGGTCGGCCGCGTTACCGAGCCAGCCGAGGTGGTCGCTGATCTTCTTGAGGCCCACATTCCACGTTCCGCTTTCGGTCCGGTGGGCGTAGTAGGTGCCGGTGGACTTGAAGGCGAGGAACTCGCCACGCGGTCCGGCGAGCACCTTGCCGAAGGAGCCCCATCCCGCGCCGGCCTTCTGGTATCCGGAGAAGGTGGATCCGGCGAGCGGACCGTCCATCGTGTACTGGAGTAAGTCTCCCGGTGCGTTGGTCACATACGTACGGGCGTTCGTGCCGCAGGCGGCGGATTCCGCCGCGTGGGCCGGAGCCGGAATCGCCCATAGCAGTGACAGAGCGCACACGCCAATGGGTGTCCAACGGCGGCGTGTCTGACGGTGGTTGGCTGACATCTCGTCTTGTCCCCCTGTGTCGAGGTCGGTTGGATGGCGGAACACACCTCAGCCATTACGTGACGTGAAGTCACTGTTAGTAACCTTCCGGTACACTAATCGCACTTCAGTTCGAATCGCTAGCCCCATTGGCGACATTGATTCCCGCTTATCACTTCTGCTCAAGGGGGATGATCTAGTGTTCCTGAGACGTTCCTATGGCTCCCCGGCCGGGCCTCGATATCGACCATGGGCTCGTGCGGTCGGACTGCTCGTAGCCCTGGTGATCGCAACGGGGTTACTCTCCGTGTCAGGTCAGGGCTACGCGCTCTTAGTCGAGCCCCTCGCCGCGGCGAAGGGGCCCACCCAGCACTGGGGCAGCGCGGAAGGGCGCGACCACCTCGTGGACGGACCGCGCAACACGGAGGCGCCGCCGTCCCTGCGGTCGAGATATCCGCTCACCCTGCCACCCGTGACCCGCCCCGGCGCCCCGCGGAACACCGTGCGGGTCGCCGCACCGCCCGCCGTCGCCCCGGTGTCCGGCTTCAGCCGGGCCACCAGCCGGGAGATCGTCGCGGAACGGGACCAGCACAGCCGTACGTACGCCAACGAGGACGGCACCCGCACCACCGAGATCGCCCCGAGTCCGCTCAACTACCGCGACCGCGGCGGTGACTGGAGGCCGGTCGACAGTCGGCTGGTCCGTTCGGGCGGCGGCTGGAGCAACGCCGCCGATATCGTGGATGTCACCCTCGCCGGGCGCGCGGACAGCGCCCGCCTCGCCGAGCTCACCTTCCCCACCGGCGAGTCTCTCGCCTACGGTCTGAGCGGTGCCGCCGCCGTCCCCGGCGCGTCCCGGGGGCACCGGATCACCTACGTCGGGGTCCTGCCCGACACCGACCTCTGGCTGGACTCCCAGGCGGGCGGCGTCAAGGAGACCCTGGTCCTGCGCTCGCCCAGGTCCCCACGGGACTTCGTCTTCCCGCTCGCCCTCACCGGTCTGACCGCGCGAGCCAGCGGCGGGACCATCGTCCTCGCCGATGGAGAGGGCCGGGCCAAGGCGACCATCCCCGCCGGCTACCTCATCGATGCCAAGGGTGCTGTCTCCCGCGCCGTACGGTACGAACTGACCGGGCCGCAGAGCCGCCAGAGCCTGCGGGTGAGCATCGACAACGGCTGGCTCGACCACCCCGACCGGGCCTTCCCGGTCCAGGTCGACCCCTCCGTCGAGGCCAGCGCCGCCACCCAGGGCATCTACGTCACCAAGACCGGGGCCACCTCGGGCGCCAGCGAACTCCACGTCGGCAAGGACACCGCCGCCTACCTCGGCTTCCCCGGCCTGGACGAGAAGCTGCGCCGCCACCGGATCTTCGGCGCCCAGCTCCAGCTGGTCAACTTCGACTCCAACACCTGCAAACCCCGCCCGCTCACCGTCCACCCGGTGACCCAGGCCTGGAGCCAGAGCACCACGACCCCCTACCCGGGCCCGTCCGTCGGCTCCACGCTGACCAGCAAGTCCTTCAATCACGGCTATATCGCCTTCGGGAGTTCATCGTCCCGCTGCCCCGCCTCCGCCGAACTGCTCAACCTCGGCAAGGCGGGCCGCGATCTCGTACAGCGCTGGGCCGACGGGGCCCAGGCCAACCACGGACTCTCGCTGCGCGCCCCCGGGACGGACTTCCGCTCCTTCAAGCGGCTGACGGGCCACTCCACGGCGAACCCGCCACGGCTCTACGTCACCCACTCGCCCTACAGCGCCGGCTACGCCTTCCCCAAGCCGGTCCCCGACCCGCCGGTGCTCCAGAACCAGGCGGGCCGGGTGAAGGTCACCGTCACCAACAAGGGCGCCGAGACCTGGACGCCGAGCACCTACTACCTCGCGTACCGCGCCTTCGACACCAAGGGC
Organism: Streptomyces sp. NPDC057638; assembly: GCF_042800315.1. Taxonomy (NCBI): domain Bacteria; kingdom Bacillati; phylum Actinomycetota; class Actinomycetes; order Kitasatosporales; family Streptomycetaceae; genus Streptomyces; species Streptomyces sp. NPDC057638. The sequence goes on along the minus strand of NZ_JBHVHF010000135.1, from coordinate 4,840 downwards.
AAGATCGTCGCCCAGCAGCGCTCCGGCGCACTTCCGGGCCATGTCGCCCATGGGGCCAGGGCCACGGTGGACGCGACCATCAAACCCCTCAAACCGGGCGTCTACCTGCTCGACTTCACCATGGTCCGGCAGGGCGGCAAGGTCTTCACCGATGAACAGGTCCCGCCGGGCCGGCTGGTGATCCAGGTCTTCGATATCGCCCCGGTGGTCAAGGAGCAGTTCCCGCCCAACGGCTACCAGGCCGAGACCCTCACCCCCCAGCTCTGGGCCCGTGGCGTCGACGTCGACGCCCCAGCGGGCTCCGCGCTCCAGTACAAGTACGAGATCTGTGAGGCGGACAAGGCGGGCAAGCCGATCAACTGCACCACCTCCGCCTACCAGGGCTCCTCCGCGTATCCCGTACCAGTGGGACGGCTGAAATGGGGCACCACCTATCTGTGGCGCGGCTTCGTCAAGGACGCCGCCAACGAGGTCCCCACGACCAGGGTCGCCCTGATCGCCACCGTCCCCCAGCCCGAGATCACCTCCCGGCTCACCGAGGCCAAGGACCGCGAGTTCGACCCGAACGCTGGCAATTTCTCCACCTCGGCGATCGACGCCTCGCTGACCGGCATCGGGCCCGACATGACGCTCACCCGCACCTACAACAGCCTCGATCCCCGGCGTGACCTCGCCTTCGGCGCGGGCTGGTCGACCCGGTACGACATGCGGCTCACCCCGGACGGCGACGGCAGCGGCAATGTCGTCATCCGCTACCCCGACGGCCAGGACGTCCGCTTCGGCCGCAACGCCGACGGCACCTACGCGCCCCCGCCCGGCCGCTACGCCAAGCTCACCCAGGACACCGCTCTCGGCACCTACAAACTCCAGGACAAGTCCGGCACCACCTACGACTTCAGTACCAGTGGACTGCTCACCAGGGTCACCGACCGCTTCTCCAAGAGCGTCACCCACACCTACAGCGGCGGGCGTCTCGCCAGCGCCGTCAACGACCGCAACGGCCGCGCGCTGTACTTCACCTGGACCGGCTCCCATGTCACCAAGGTCTCGACCAATTCCGTCGACGGCGCCCCCCTCAGCTGGAGCTACACCTACACCGGTGACGTACTGGACAAGGTCTGCGACCCGAACGGCGGCTGTACCCAGTACGGCTACGACACGGGCAGCCACTACGCCACCACCGTGATGGACTCCCGCCCCGCCTCCTACTGGCGCTTCGACGAGGAAGAGGGCACCGCCGCCAACAGCGGGGTCGGCGCCAACCTCGGCAAGGACCGGGGCACCTACGACACGGTGACCCTCAAGGCGCCCACCGCGATCACCGGCGATATCGGGACGGCCGTCCGTTTCGATGGCTGGGCCTCCCGCGCGGACATCCCGCCGGGCACGGTCAACAAGAGCCGTGACGTCGCCGTGGAGGTGTGGTTCAGGACCGCGCCCGGCGGCGTCGGCGGCCCGCTCGTCGGTTACCAGAACAAGGCGTGGGGCAGTACGCCCGGCGTCGGCGTGCCCACGCTCTACGTCGGCACGGACGGTTTCCTGCGCGGCCAGTTCTGGACCGGCGCCGTCGAACCCATCACCGACCGCACCGAGCTCGCCAACGACGGGCGGTGGCACCACGCGGTGCTCTCCGCCTCAGGCTCCACCCAGTCCCTCTACCTCGACGGCAAGCTCGTCGGCACCCTCAGCGGGAAGCAACTGGTCAGTGGCGAGCTGAAGTTCAACCAGATCGGCGCGGCCCACGCCACCACGCCCGCCGCCTGGCCCGGCTGGGGCACCAAGGGACCCAAGTCCTTCGACGGTGTCCTGGACGAGATCGCCGTCTACCACCACCCGCTCGGGCCCGCGGCGGTCACCGCCCACCACCGGGAGGGCACCCGCGCCGCCCAGCTCCTCACGCGTACCACCCTCCCCTCGGGCCGGATCGCCTCCGAGGTGAGCTACGACGTCTCCCGGGACCGGGTGGAGGAGTACACCGACCGCCACGGCGGTACCTGGAAGGTCGGGACGCCCGTCCTCTACGGAGGCGACCGTGACCTGCGGCGGACCGTCGAGGTCCGCGACCCGCTGGACGCCCGCTACTTCTACGAGTACGACGGGCTCTCCTCCCGGCTGCTGCGCTACGGGGAACCGACCGGGCTCACCGCCAGACCCCCGGCCACCCCGACGCCCACACCCACGCCGACCCCGACCGAGATCTGCACCACGCCCGACCCGGGGGACCCCCAGTTCTGCACCTCGCCCATCGGTGGGGGCAACGGAGTGCCCGACTTCGTGACGATCCCGCTGGAAGGCGTCGCGATCCGCTCGTTCACCTACGACGACAACGGCTTCCAGACCGGTATCACCAGCGAGAACGGGACCAAGGTCACCTTCGCCCACGACGACCGCGGCAATGTCGTCAGCCGTACCACCTGCCGCACGGCCCAGGACTGCCAGACCACCCACACCAGCTACCCGGCCACCGCCGACGGCTTCGACCTGCGCTCCGACCAGCCGACGGCCACCCTCGACGGCCGCTCCAGCGGACCCACCGACGACCGCTACCGCATCCGGTACACCTACAGCGCCCACGGGTCGCTGCTCACCCAGACCGCACCCGACGGCGGCACCGTACGGAACGAGTACTCCTCCGGTGCCGAACCCGCCGAGGACACCGGGACCGTCCCCAGCGGACTGCTGATCTCCACCGCCGAACCCCTCGGCAAGATCACCCGCTACGGCTACTACCGCAACGGGGACCTCGCCACCGTCACCGAGCCCTCCGGGCAGACCACCCGGTACACCTACGACACGCTGGGCCGCAAACTCACCGAGACGGTGGTCTCCGACGCCCAGCCCAAGGGCGTGACCACCACCCACACCTACGACAAGCTCTCGCGGACCGCCTCCGTCACCGAACCCGCCGCCACCAACGTCATCACCAGGGGCAAGCACCAGGAGCGGACCACCAGCACCTACGATCCCGACGGCAACGTCGTCCGTACGGAGGTCTCCGACCTGCTCGGCGGGGACGCCTCCCGGGTGATGACCTTCGAGCTGGACGACCACGGCCGTCCGGAGCGGGTCACCGACGCGGAGGGCGGCGAGACCACCTACGGCTATGACCTCCTCGGCAACAAGAGCTGGATGGTCGACGCCAACAACAACCACTTCTCCTACGCCTACACCGCGCGCAACATGATGGCCGAGACCCGGCTGCGCGACTGGTCCGACGACGGCGGCGGCAACGACTACACGGTGCTCCAGTCCTACGCGTACGACCACGGGGGCCGGGTCAGGCGCCACACCGACTCCATGGGGCGCACCCTCCTCTACCAGTACTACGACGACGACCTGCTCAAGTCCGTGACCATGGAGGGCTTCCGCGACCCCGACGGCACCAAGCGGAACTACGTCGTGGAGACCAACACCTACGACGACGCCGGGCACCTGCTCACCGAGACGGGCGCCAACGGCAAGGTCGCCAGCGCGTACTCCTACGACGCCGTCGGCCGCGTGCTCACCGAGGCGCAGGGCCCCAGCGGGCTCCAGCGGCGCACCCGCTATACCTACGACGTCGCGGGCCAGGTGCAGACCACCTCCTCCAGCGGTGACACCTCCAACGTCCCCTGGCCCACCCCGGTCACCTCGGAGACCGTGGCCTACCAGTACGACAAGGCGGGGAACACCACCCACGAGACCATCGTCAACGGCACCGACCCGCGCACCACGGTCCACACCTACGACCAGCGGGGTATCACCACCTCCACCACCGACCCGGCGGGCCGCACCACCGAGTTCGTCCACGACGAGCTGGGGCGCCCCGTCACCGTCCGGTCCCCACAGGCCGCGAGCGAGTCGAACGGCTCGGCCCCCGTGGCCTCCCGGCCCACCACCCACACCGGCTATGACGCCTTCGGCGGGGTCAGCGAGACCACCGACGCCCTGGGCAACACCACCCGCACCACCTACAACCGGCTCGGCCGGGCGGCCTCCGTCGCCGGGCCCGCCTACACCCCGCCCGGCGCCACCCAGCCACTCACCCCGACCGTCCGCCACACCTATGACGACCTCGGGAACCTGAAGGAGACCACCGACCCCGAGGGCCGGGTCACCCAGTACAGCTACGACCGCCAGAACCGGCTGACCACCAAGGACGTGCCCGTCGGCACCGCCGAGGAGCGCGGCAAGTGGCGCTACCGCTACACCCGCACCGGACAGGTCCTCTCCGTCACCGACCCGACCGGCGCGCGCGCCGAGGCCACCTACGACGACCTGGACCGCCCGGTCACCAACACCCGGATCGAGCGCAGACCGCAGCCGGGCTCCTTCACCATCCAGCACCAGTACGACGACGCGGGCAACGTGGTGCGGCAGGTCTCGCCCAGCGGCGCCGTCAGCGCGTTCGGCTATGACGCGCTCGGACAGATGACGAGGATGACCGAGCCCTCGGGCGCGCTGACCCAGTTCGGATACGACCTGATGGGCCGCGAGATCCGCCGTACCGACGGTCTCGGCCGCACCTCAGCCAAGGAGTACGACCTCCTGGGCCGGCTCGTGGAGGACATCGACCGCGACCCGCAGAACACCCGCATCCGCACGGCCACCTACAGCTATGACAAGGCGGGCAACCTCGTCGGCGCCACCGACCCGCTCGGCCGCACCACGAGCTACGACTACGACACGCTGGACCGGCTCACCAGCCAGACCGAGCCCGTCACGGCCATCCGTTCGCTCACCACGTCCTTCGGCTACGACGCCCAGGGCAACCGGACCCGCTACACCGACGGCCGGGGCAACCGGACGCTGTTCACCCATAACGCGCTGGGGCTGCCGGAGTCGGTGATCGAACCGTCGA
>NZ_JBHVHF010000134.1:0-21056 GCF_042800315.1 Streptomyces sp. NPDC057638 | reverse complement strand
CGGCCGGGGCGACGGAACGGGTCCCACGGCCCGAGCGCCGTCAGCGCAGGCGCCCGCGCTTGGCCTCCATCGCCGCGCGCCCCTCGGCGCCCTTCAGCCGCCACTCCCGGCGCAGCTCCGCCCGTACCCGGGCGTCGGTCTTGGCGATGGCGTACTGGTTCTCCCGCAGCAGCTTGCGGTAGCTCTCCAGCCGCCGCTCCGCGAGAGAGCCGTCCTCGATCGCCGCCAGTACCGCGCACCCCGGCTCGGAGGTGTGCGCGCAGTCGGAGAAGCGGCACCCGGCCGCCAGTTCCTCGATCTCGGCGAAGGTCTGCGCCACGCCCGCCCCGGCGTCGTAGAGGCCCACCCCGCGCAGCCCGGGGGTGTCGATGAGCACCCCGCCGCCGGGCAGCGCCAGCAGATGCCGGGTCGTGGTGGTGTGCCGTCCCTTGCCGTCGGTGTCCCGGGTGGCCTGGACCTCCATCACCTCCGTCCCCATCAGGCCGTTGGCGAGGGTGGACTTGCCCGCGCCGGAGACGCCGAGCAGCACACTCGTACCGCCGGAGACGACGGCGGAGACGGCCTCCACGCCCGCGCCGCTGAGGGAGCTGACCGGCAGTACCGGCACGCCGGGGGCGATGGACTCCATCTCCTGGACCAGCTGGTCCACGGTGACGGGGTCGGGGACGAGATCGGTCTTGGTCAGCACGATCAGCGGCTGGGCGCCGCTCTCCCACGCCAGGGCGGTGAACCGTTCGACGCGGGCGAGGTCGATCTCGGCGGCCAGGGAGACCGCGACGACGGCGTGGTCGACGTTGGCGGCGAGGATCTGACCGTCGGAGCGCCCGCCGGAGGCGGCGCGGACGATGGCGGTGCGGCGGGGGAGGTAGTCACGGACGTACCGGGGATCGCCGTCGGCGTCGACGGCACCCCAGTCGCCGGTGCAGATCACCCGCGCCGGGTCGGGCGGGGTGACGAACGCGGTGTCGGCGCGGACGACGCCGTCGGCGGTGACGAGGTCACAGTGCCCCCGGTCGACCCGGACCACCCGGCCGGGGAGCAGTCCCCGGTCGGCGTAGGGGGCGAAGGCGGCGGCCCAGTCGTCGTCCCAGCCGTAGCGGGAGAGCGGGTGCGAGGAGAGGTGAGACAAGGGGGAACCCTTCGGAAGGGTCCCGGCGCGCCATGAGGTGGTGTCAGCCGGAGACCGCGGGAATGGAGAGGGGGGATTCGTGTACGCGGGCAGCGCGCGTCGCCGTGACAGTCATCGGTCCTCACCTCCTGCTCTCTCCGGTACGCCCCACGGGGGCGGACCACCTGGTGCCGGACTCGGTGGTCCGGCGGAACGGGGGAACCCTAACCCGGTTCCCGGGCCACCCGCCACCGCTTTTGTTCGAGGCGGTTGTTCGAGGCCCTGGCCCCGGGGAGCGGGGTCGCGCCGGATGACCCTCGATCCGGTCATCCCATGTGGCGGTGGGCCCGGGGCGCCCCTAGCTTCGCCTTATGATGAACCGACAAAAAAGACATATGAGACAGGTCGGGTGGTGTGCCGGAGTCGCGGTCGCGGCCGCCGCCACCCTGGGCGCCACCCTCGTCCCGGCCGCCGGGCCGACGCGGCACACCGTACGGCCCGGGGAGTCGATCCAGGCCGCCGTGGACGCGGCCAGGCCCGGGGACACCGTGGTGGTGGCGCCGGGCACCTACCGGGAGTCCGTGCGGATCAACAAGGACGGGGTACGGCTGCGGGGGTCGGGGACCGAGACCGTCCTGGTGCCCGCCTCGGGCACCCAGCTCAGCAGCTGCGCCCGCGACGGGCACGGGATCTGCGTCACCGGCACCCCCGGCGACCCGGTCACCGGGGTGTCGGTGCGCTCGCTGACGCTCTCCGGGTTCCGGCAGCACGGACTCTGGGCCTCACGGACCGAGGGCCTGGCGGTGGAGCAGGTCATCGCGGAGAAGAACGGGACCTGGGGCATCGCCCAGCAGCGCTCGGTCAAGTCCCTGCTGCGCGGCAACACCGTGCGGGCCAACGGGGACGCCGGGCTCTTCGTCGCCAACGCGATCGACGCCGAGGGCGGCGCGATCGACACCGGGGGCACCCTGATCACCGGCAACCGGAGCGAGGACAACCGGATCGGCCTCACCGTGCGCCGGGTGCGCAATCTGACCATCCGTACCAACGAGATCTCCGGCAACTGCGCCGGGGTCTTCGTCGTCGGGGACGAGACCAAGCCCTACGCCGGGGCGATGACCCTGCGCGGCAACGTCGTCCGGGAGAACAACAAGCGCTGTCCGGCCACCCCGCGCCTGCCCGTGCTCCAGGGGTCGGGGATCGTCCTCACCGGCTCCGAGGCCACGGTGATCCGGGACAACCAGGTGATCGGCAATGTCGGCACCGCGCCCATGTCCGGCGGGATCGTCCTCGTCAAGAGCTTCGTCGGCGCCACCAACACCGACAACGTCATCGAGCGCAACGAGGTGCGCGACAACTCCACCGCCGACCTCGTCAACCAGGGCGGCGGCAGCGGGAACACCTTCCGCGACAACGACTGCCGGACCTCCACACCCGCCGGGATGTGCGCATGACGACCCTGAGCACCGGGCCCGAGCCCACCGCCCTCGCGCCCGCCACCGCCGAGACCACCGAGACCGCCACCCCGCCCGGGATGCGGCTGCGCGAACTCGTCTTCGGGGCGGCCTGCGCCGCCGCCGTACGGGCCGCCGCGCGGCTGCGCGTCGCCGACGCGCTCGGCGACGTGCCCGCGAGCGCGGAGCGGCTGGCCACCACCATCGGCGCCGAACCCGGTCCGCTGCGGCGGCTGCTGCGCGCCCTCGCCTGCCACGGCGTCTTCGAGGAGCGCCCCGACGGCACCTTCGGCCATACCGAGATGTCCCGGATGCTCCGCGCGGACGACCCCCACAGCCTGCGCGATATCGCCCTGTGGTGCACCGAGCCATGGACCTGGGCCGCCTGGCCCCGGCTGGACGACGCGGTGCGCGGCGACGGCCGGATCTTCCAGGAGCTGTTCGGCAAGGGCTTCTTCGAGTATCTGCACCAGGACGCCGAGGAGTCGGCGCAGGTCTTCAACCGGGCCATGACCACCTCAAGCCAGCAGTCCGCGCGGGAGGTCGCCGAGCTGCTCGACCTCACGGGTGTCGCGTCGGTCGCCGACATCGGCGGTGGTCAGGGGCATGTGCTGGTGAGTCTGCTGGAGCGCCACCCCGGTCTGGTGGGGACCCTGCTCGATCTGCCCGACGTGGTCGCCAAGGCCGATCCGCGACTGCGGGAGGGCGGGGAACTCGCGGACCGGGTGACGATCGCGCCCGGTGACTGCCGCCGGGAGATCCCCGTCACCGCCGACCTCTACATCATCAAGAACATCCTGGAGTGGGACGACGACTCCACCCGGGCGACGCTGGCGAACGTCATCGCCGCGGCCCGCCCCGGCGCGCGGCTGGTCGTCATCGAGAACCTGGTCGACGACACTCCCTCGATGCGGTTCACCACCGCCATGGATCTGATGCTGCTGCTCAATGTGGGCGGCGCGAAGCACACCCGGGCGAGCATGGTGGAGCGGATGACCCGGGCGGGCCTGCCGCCGATCGACATCCGGCCGGTCAACCCCTATCTGCACGCCTTCGAGGCGGTGGTCCCGGCCCCGCCCGCGGCGGGCCCGGCCGACTAGGTCCTGTCCGGGTGGTCTTCGAGGATCAGCCCGCGGCGTCAGATGCATGGGGTCTCCCCAGGCCCGCTGGGGCCGAGGGATGGGGTCTCCCCAGGCCCGCTGGGGCCGAGGGATGGGGTCTCCCCAGGCCCGCTGGGGCCGAGGGGACGCATCGCAAGGCGGTGGGGGTCCCCCCGGCGAAGCCAGGGGGCGGTCGTCCTCGTACTGGGTGTACTCGGGCGATTCCGACAACGCTGGGGGTCCCCCCGGGCCGAAGGCCCAGGGGGAGAGGTGCCGTAGCTGTCGTCGCGGGCCCGACAAGACCGCCCGGACAGGGCCTAGCGCGCTCCACCGCTTCGACGCGGACGTCCTGGCCAAGTCCGGGGTGCGGGCCGTCATCGTGCTGGAGGGTGTCAACGACATCAAGGGCTCGCCGCCGCGTACCGACCCCGCCGTCTACGCGGCCGCCTACCGGGAGCTGGCGCGCCGCGCGCACGCCCGGGGGCTGTCGGTGGTCGGCGGCACGATCACGCCGTTCGGCGGGCACGGTGGCTGGACCCCGGCGCGGGAGGCCGTACGCCAGTCGGTGAACCACTTCGTCCGGACCTCCGGGGTCTTCGACGCCGTCGCCGACTTCGACGCGGCCGTCCGCGACCCCGCCGGCCCCGAGCGGCTCGCGCCCGCCTACGACCCGGGTGACCACCTCCACCTCAACGACGCCGGTTACCAGGCGATGGCGGACGCGGTCCCGCTGACGGTCGCACGCGTGGCCAGCGGGCGCCCCTAGGGCCGGCGTGCTCGCCCGCGGAGCACCAGCCGGTGGAGGTCAGGTCGTCAGAAGGGCGGTGAGCCAGGCGGCCGTGATCAGGAGGCAGGACAGGAGCTCCACGAGCACGCTCGTGCCCGCCGCCCGCATCAGACCCCGCGTCGCCGCCACCGCCTGGCCATGCCCTCCCCACCGAACCCGCTCACTCACATAGATCCCGCCCATAAAGCCCGGCACCGCCCCCACCACGGGCACCAGGACGAACCCCAGCACCGCCCCCGCCCCCGCCAGGACCACCATCCGCCGCGAGATCCCCATGCCCCGCAGCCGTCGCGGCGGCAGCAGCCAGATCACCACCTGCGCCACCAGCAGCACCGCCGTCGCGCCGACGAGCAGCGCCCAGGCCGCCGTGGACCGCTCGTTGAGCGACCACCAGAGCACGGCCGCCCACACCAGCAGGCGTCCGGGCACCCCGGGCAGCAGCGTTCCCGCCGTGCCCAGCGCGAGCACCGCGCCGACGAGCAGGAGCTGCCACAGATCCATCTGCCCAGCGTGCGCGCTCCCGGCCGCCGTCGCAGGTCGCGACCGGCGGTTCCGGTCATCTCCCCAGGTCGCGGGTGACCCAGCCGCTGGCGTGGGCGTGCCAGCCGAGCTGGAGCCGGGTCGTCACACCGGTCAGTTCCATCAGCCCCTTGACCCGGCGCTGTACGGTGCGCAGCCCCAGCTCCAGTTCCTTGGCGACCCGGGCGTCGGTCATTCCGGCCAGCAGCAGCGAGAGGATCTCCAGGTCCATGGCGTCCGGCCCCGGCCCCGGTCCTGTACCCGTACCCGGCCCCGTGCCTTCGGCGGGTCCTCCGGCGCGGTCGGCGGCGAGCCGCAGCGGCATGGCGCGTTCCCACACGGTGTCGAAGAGCGCCACCAGCGCCTCCAGCAGTGCGCTGGCGTGGACGACCAGCGCGGCGGGCTCGGCACCCGGCACGGTCAGCGGCACGATCGCGAGGGCGCGGTCGGCGATGACGAGCGGGCTGGGCACCCGGTCCGCCACCCGGGGCAGCGCGCATCCCGCCAGCGCGGCCACGGCGCCCGGGGCGTGCAGATACCCCTGCTCGACCACCACCCGCAGGGTGACGCCGGGCGGTGTCTCCGGCAGCGGTCCGGTACTCGTCGCGAGGGCGCACACCTCGTCGGCGGCGCCCAGCCCCAGCTGGGCGAGCCGCCGTTCGACGGCTCCCGCGCCGGTCACCATCTCCACCAGGTCCTGGGCGGTGTCGGCGGCCGCCTCCTCGCGGTACTGGCGGGCCAGTGAGACGGCGGCGGCCTCGGCCCGCTCCAGTTCCCGCCGCTGCCGGGTGAGCAGGGCGCCGAGGGCGACCCCGGGGTGTGAGGCGACCCAGCGGCCGCCGCGCACCGATGAGCGCGCGGCGAGCCCGTGCCGCTCCAGGCGCCGCAGGGTGCGTTCGGTGTCGCTCTCCGGCAGCGCCAGCCGGTGCGCGAGATCGGCCACGTCGGCGGCGCCGAGTGTGACCAAGGCGCGGTACGCGGACTCCTGCCGCTCATCCAGACCAATCGCTCCGAGCACGGGTGCTCCTTCTTCTCTTCGCGTCTTTCGCGCCGGCGTCTCGCGCCTCATCGCGCCGCGGCCCATCATCTCCCGTCGCTGACGTGCTGATTCGCCAGGGAACCCCGGGATACGGACCGTAGGGGACCACGGAGGACCGCGGGCCGCCTCCGTCACGCCCCGGCGGCTCCGTTTCCGCCCCGGCCCCCCGGTGGACAATAAGGAGCATGAGCCAGCAGGCCGCAGACGACTGGTGGGATCGGCTGTACGCGGACGCCGCGCCGGACACGGGACCGGCGGCGGGGCCGGACGAGTCCCTCGACGCGCGCTTCGACTCGGCGGCCGGGGCGGTGGTCCCGGCCGCGCGGACCGCGCCGGACCGGGTGCCCCGCCAGAAGTTGGGCCCCAGGGCGCTCCCGGCGGACTCAGCCACGGCACCGGCCCCGTCGGGTCCGTCGGTCCTGCCTGGTCCGGTGACCCCGTCGGGTCCGTCGGTCCTGCCTGGTCCGGTGACCTCGTCGGGTCCGTCGGTCCTGCCTGGTCCGGTGACCTCGTCGGGTCCGTCGGTCCTGCCTGGTCCGGTGACCTCGTCGGGTCCGTCGGTCCTGCCTGGTCCGGTGACCTCGTCCGGTCCCTCGGTCCCGACTGGCCCAGCGACCCCGCCTGACTCAGCGGCGCCGCTGAGTCCCTCGGCCCGGTCCGGCCCAGTGACCCCGCCCGGCCCACCGGCCCTGGCGCCGGGGCTGCCCCGCCCCGAGGACCCGCGGCCACCGGAGGAGACGTTTCCACCGGAGGAGACGCTTCCATCGGAGGGGATCCCATCAGTACCGCCCTCGCCCCGGCGGGAGACTCCCTCGCCCCCGCGGGAGGCGCCCCGCGCCCCCTGGGAGCCTCCGCCGGAGTTCGCCTACCCGCCCGCGCGTACGACCGGGGAGGTCACCCCCGTACCTGAGATGACCTCCGCTCCCTCCGGTCACAGGGACCCGGCGCCGCCCCCGCCCCCCGACCTCGGGGAGCTGCCGTCCGCCGACCCCGGCGCGCTGGAGCGGACGGTGGCCGACTCCGAGGCCACCGGGGCCCGGTACGGCGTCTGGACGCTGCGGGCCGCGTCCGTGCGCGGGGCGGGCGCGCGGCTGCGGGGTGAGCCGAGACGGGACGGGCTGCTGGTCGCCCGCTTCGGAACCGGTGAGTCCGCACTCGTGCTGGTGGCCCTCGCCAGTGGTACCCCGCTGGCCGCCGACGCCACCCGCTGGCTCGGCGGGGCGGTCGGCCGCAGCCACGCCCGGCTGGTCCAGGACATCAGGGCGGGCCGCCGGGGCGATCTCACCTCGGGACTGCACCGGATCACCGACCGGGTCTTCGGCCGGTTGCGGAGCATCCCGTCCGTCCCGCCCAGCCCCTCTCACTCGTCCGTGTCATCAGTGTCACCCGTGTCATTCGACTCGCCTGTGCCATCCGTCCCGTCCGGCGCCCGTGTTCCGGCGCTCTCCCTGCGCTGTCTGCTGCTTCCGGCGGACCCCGGCTGCCGCGACCGGGTCTTCTTCGGTGTCGGCCCCGGCGGCTTCTTCCGGCTCAGGGACGGCCGCTGGCAGGACATCGGACCCGCGCTCCCGGCCCCCGCGCCGCCGGTCCCGGAGTCCCGGCGGGAACCCACCCCTCTCCGTCCAGCCCGCCCGGTCACCATCGACGGCGACCGCGTCACCATGGACCTCAGGATCGCGGCGGCGCCGCCCCCTCCACCGGCCGAACCGTTCCGCTTCCGTGCCGCCGTCGCCCGCCCGGGGGACCTGGTGCTGCTGTGCGGGCCGGGGCTGGCGGCACCGATGCGCGCGGATCCCGCCCTCGCGGCGGCGCTGGCCGGGCGCTGGGCGGCGTCCGGGCCGCCCGCCCTCCCCGCCTTCCTCACCGACCTCCAGCTCGGCGCCGACCACCACGGTGAGGGCGCCGACCAGCACGGTGAGGGCGCCGACCGTACCGCCGCCGCCGTGTGGGACGACTGAGACGGCCCACCGCCGCGCCCGGGAGGCGGAAGTGGCCAGGCCATGGGTTGATGGACGTTCAGGCCCCCGCCAGCCGAGAGGGAGTGCGCGTCCATGGCCAGGCAGAACGTCGCGGAGCAGTTTGTCGACATCCTCGTCCGCGCCGGTGTCCAGCGGATGTACGGAGTCGTCGGCGACAGCCTCAACCCCGTGGTCGACGCCATCCGGCGCTGCTCCGGCATCGAGTGGATCCAGGTCAGGCACGAGGAGACCGCCGCCTTCGCCGCCGGGGCCGAGGCCCAGATCACCGGGCGGCTCGCGGCCTGCGCCGGCTCCTGCGGCCCCGGCAACCTCCACCTCATCAACGGCCTCTATGACGCCCACCGCTCCATGGCGCCCGTCCTCGCCCTCGCCTCCCACATCCCCTCCGGCGAGATCGGCCTCGGATACTTCCAGGAGACCCATCCCGACCAGCTCTTCCGCGAGTGCTCCCACTACAGCGAACTGATCTCCCATCCCCGGCAGATGCCCCGGCTGCTCCAGACCGCCATCCAGCACGCCATCGGCCGGGGCGGGGTCAGCGTCGTCGCGCTCCCCGGCGACATCGCCTCCCAGCCCGCCCCGGAGAAGACCGAGGAACACGCGCTCGTCACCGCCCGGCCGTCGGTGCGCCCCGGGGACGGCGAGATCGACCGGCTGGTCCGGCTGGTCGACGAGGCCGACCGGATCACCCTCTTCTGCGGCAGCGGCACGGCGGGCGCCCACACCGAGGTGATGTCCTTCGCCGAGCGGGTCAAGTCCCCCATCGGTCACGCGCTGCGCGGCAAGGAGTGGATCCAGTACGACAACCCCTATGACGTCGGTATGAGCGGACTGCTCGGCTACGGGGCCGCCTACGAGGCCACCCATGAGTGCGACCTCCTGATCCTTCTCGGCACCGACTTCCCCTACCAGGCGTTCCTCCCCGACGATGTGAAGATCGTCCAGGTGGACATCCGTCCCGAACGCCTCGGCCGCCGCTCCAACCTCGACCTCGCGGTCTGGGGCGATGTCGGCGAGACCCTGCGCTGTCTCACCCCGAGGGTGCGTCCCAAGACCGACCGCCGCTTCCTCGACCGGATGCTCAAGAAGCACGCCGACGCGCTGGAGGGCGTCATCAAGGCGTACACCCGCAAAGTGGAGAGGCACCGTCCGATCCATCCGGAGTATGTCGCCTCCGTCCTGGACGACCTCGCCGACGACGACGCCGTGTTCACCGTCGACACCGGGATGTGCAATGTGTGGGCCGCGCGCTATCTCTCGCCCAACGGCCGCCGCCGCATCATCGGATCCTTCAGCCACGGTTCGATGGCCAACGCCCTGCCCCAGGCGATCGGCGCCCAGTTCACCGACCGCGGGCGCCAGGTGGTCTCGCTCTCCGGCGACGGCGGCTTCGCCATGCTGATGGGCGACTTCCTCACCCTGGCCCAGTACGACCTCCCGGTGAAGGTGGTCCTCTTCAACAACTCCTCGCTGAGCATGGTGGAGCTGGAGATGCTGGTCGCGGGACTGCCCTCGTACGGAACGACCAACCACAACCCCGACTTCGCGGCCGTCGCCCGCGCCTGCGGAGTCCACGGCGTACGGGTGGAGAAGCCCAAACAGCTGCCGGGCGCGCTCCGGGACGCCTTCCACCACCCCGGGCCGGCCCTGGTCGATGTCGTGACCGATCCCAACGCGCTCTCCATCCCGCCGAAGATCCGCGCCGAGATGGTCACCGGCTTCGCCCTCTCCGCCAGCAAGATCGTGCTCGACGGAGGGGTGGGACGGATGGTCCAGATGGCCCGGTCCAACCTCCGTCATATTCCCCGTCCCTGAACGGCGCGTCAGCGCGGGGGAGGACACGCGCTCCGGCAATGGGCGTAGTCGGGATCCGCATCCCGTACGAAAACTGACGCGTCGGGCGGCGGTTGACGGCTCGGCAGGCGTGGCGCCCTTCCCAGAGGGCAAAGCTCACCGTGAGAGTGTTCGGAGGAACGCCGGGCTCTACCGGGCCAGCGCGAGCCATGCAGAGCTACACCGACTACACCGACTACATCGACGAAACCGACTACACCGACTAGATCGACGACACCGACGGCATCGAGATCGATGCCGACACGGACGAGGTCGGGACAGAGGTCCGACGTGCGGGTGGGGAGATGACATCACGCCAGGGAGGTGCCGGGCCCGTAAGAGGTGCGCGCGGTCGACACGGGGGGCACGGCGGTCACACCGGTCCGACAGGGGAGCGAGGCAGTCACATCGGGGAACGCGGCAGAGAGACGGGAACGGGAACGCCGGGCATCCGCGCCGGAGAGGCCGGACCCGAACACCGAGGAGACACGAGGGGCCCGAACGTGCTGCCGGCCCACAGCGGCCGCGCCACGGGATCCCCCGGAGGCGAGGCGCGACTCCACCACCGATTAGGGTGTGCCGACTTCACCTCGGTGCCCGAGGTCAGAAGGCGGTTGCGGGAACTGCTGCGCCAGTGGGGCGGCGGTGACGTCCGGGACGTGGCGGAACTGCTCGCCAGCGAGCTGGTGACCAACGCGCTGGTCCACACCGACCATGGCGCGGTCGTCACGGCGACGGTCGCCTCCTCCACCCTCCGGGTCGAGGTGCGGGACTTCATGACGGGGCTGCCCATGGCCCCGGGCGGACGGCAGGAGATGCCGGACGTCTTCGACACCCACGGGCGCGGACTGCTCCTGGTCCAGAACCTCGCCGACTCCTGGGGAGTACGCACCCAGGGCATCGGCAAGGTCATCTGGTTCGAACTGCACGCGTGAACGACCGAGCCGCCCGAGCACCCCGGTACGGGAGTGTTCTCTCGGGCGGCTCGTGAGCGCCGGTCACCCGCGTCGCTCAGCCGAACTGCTTCTCCAGGTCCTTCAGTTTGCGCTCCAGCGAGTCGAGGCGCGGAAGCGTCTGGGTGTCGTCCTCCGCCGTCAGATCGACGGTGATCGGATCACCGCCGAGGAGCGAAGGGGCCGAGCCCGGCTTCTTCTCCCACTCCACCGAGGCGCCGGACGGGAGCGAGCGAGGTGCGGAAGTCGGCTGCTCGGCTCCTATGGCAGGCTCCGCGGTGGGCTGGGAGCTCTCGCTCAGCATCTGGCCGGAGCCGCCCGTACCGCCACCGGCCGCCGACAGCGCGGGCAGCGGCTCCCGCATCACACGGCCACGGCCCCAGGCCCGGTGCTGCCGGTTGAGCGCCTTGATGCGGGCGCGGTCCAGCTTGGCCTGATCACGGGAGCGCGCCTGGCGCTCCTTCTTCGCCTGCTTCTCCTCGCGGACTTCCTCGACGGCCTCATCCAGGGTGCGCACGCCCTCCAGCAGCATCAGCGACCAGGCGTTGAACGTCTCCCGGGGCGCCCGCAGCCAGCGCACCACGCGGATCTGCGGCAGCGGACGCGGCACGAGACCCTGCTCGCGCAGAGCGGCCCGGCGGGTCTGCTTCAGCGCCCGGTCGAAGAGGACGGCCGCCGAGAGCGACATCCCGGCGAAGAACTGCGGCGCACCGGCGTGATCGATACCCCGGGGCGCGTGCACCCAGTTGAACCAGGCCGCGGCCCCGGCGAAGAGCCACACCAGCAGCCGTGAACCGAGCGCCGCGTCACCGTGGCTGGCCTCCCGCACGGCGAGCACCGAACAGAACATGGCCGCGCCGTCGAGCCCGAACGGGACGAGGTACTCCCAGCCGCCGGAGAGATTGAGGTTCTGCCGCCCGAAGCCGACCAGACCGTGGAAGGAGAGCGCCGCGGCGACCGCGGCACAGCAGAAGAGGAGAACGTACGAGGCCGTGGCGTACATGGCCTCCTTGCGCCTGCGCCGCTCCTCGTTCCGTTCCCAGGAGTCCTCCGGCACGGCCTGCGCCGCGGCCTTCTTGCCCCGGGTGAGCACGGCGACCGCCACCAGGATCCCCACGACCAGAATGCCCGCGGACAGGAGCCAGGTGAGCGATATGTCTTTCATGTGGTGTCCCTTGCATCTGCATCGCGGTAGGGCTGTCCGGCCGTCATCGTGACCGAAGTCGCGGCGATCCCAGGGGGTTTCGTGGCAAGAGAACGCCAAAGGAGCCTTACGGCATACGGATAGGTGGGTTTTACTCGAAATGTCTTACGGGGCAGATGAGCTGCGTACGATTTATATCACTGGAACGGGCGTGTTTCCGGCCCCCCGTGCCATCCCCTCCAACGAACCGTCAGTTTCCCCTCCCGCGCCCCGGCCCGCCCCAGCGGACATGCGGTCCCCCCTGGAGTGGGCCCGGGGTTCCGCCACCGTGTGGGCAGGTGTTCCGCGGGGCGATGGGGGTACCCCCGGGCGAAGCCCGGGGGAGGGCGCACCTGGTGTACGTGCCCCGTGGGGTGCGGGTGCGGGGGCGTGTCCGGCAGAGGCCGGGGCGAGTGGGGCCCGGTGTCCGGGTGGTGGGCACAAGCGGTGTGGGCCAGGGCGTGCCCGCAAGGAGTATGAAGCCGTAGCGGGCTGGGGGTCAGGAGGTGGGGAGGAGGCGGGTGATGCGGGTGGCGTCGGGGGTGCGGGGGCAGGTGACGCAGGTGTCATCCGGCCGCAGCGTGTAGAAGAGGCAGCAGCTCGCCCGGTCCCGCGTCGGCACACACTCCCCCCGCGGCCCCGTCAGCGTCCGGAACCCCGGCGTACCGACATACGGCTTCACCGTCCCCGGCAGCAGGGCCGCCAGCTCCGCCATCGCCCGCTCCTCCTCGCCGAGGAGGTTCCCGATGTACCAGATGCCTTCGACGATCTCGTCGGTCGCCATGCCCCACAGCGCCCGCTTCCCCCGGCGCATCCGGGTCCCGAACCCGTCCAGCAGGGGCGCGAAGTGCTCGGCGACGGCGTCGCGCACCTCGCCGCGGAGGGCTTCCTCGTCGGGGACGATCCGGGCGCCGGGCAGCTGGGCCGCCGGGTCGTCGGGCAGGCAGGCGAACTCGGTGATCCGTACCGCGAGTTGGCCGAGGGTGCGCTGGAAGGAGACGTTCTGCACCGGCACCCGGGGGACGCGGCGGGAGAGGAACCAGGGCACCGTCATCAGGAGGCAGGCGGGCCAGCCGTAGCGGTGGAGGCCGAAGCTGGCGATGACGTCGGGCCGCGCCCGCTGGCCGTAGTCCCGTATCACCTGTTCGTCGTCCCAGGCGAGGAAGGCGTCCAGGGCGTCGGTGCCGAGCGCCAGCTCATCCGCGCGTACCCAGCCGGGGCCCGTGGGTTCCTCCTCGCCGGGCGCCAGCTCGCGCACCCGGAGGGTGGGGAAGACCTCGGTCAGTCGCGCGTAGGCGGCGCCGACGGGCGAGGTCAGACCGGGCAGCAGGACGGGAGGCGTCATACCGGACCCCGAATCGCGATCGTTAACAGGTTAGCCTTACCTTACCTGATGCTGTCGGGTGTGTGTGGCACGGCCCGGTCCGCCTATCGTGCACACACGGTCGTGGCCAGACGGCCCGTGACCGCTGGAGCCCCGGCGAAGGAGGACCCGAGTGGAGCAGACCCGAGCGCGCGACACTGTCACGCCCCGCTCCCCGTCAGGTGCTCCCGTCCCTGATCAGGCCGGTCCGTTTGATCAGCTCGGCCAACCCGGTCGACCCCGTCAGCCCGGGCAGGTCCGGCAGATCGCCCCGGTGCGGCGGCACTCCGTACGCGGACAGGTGCTCCACGCGCTGCGGACGGCCCTGGTCGACGGCGAACTCACCCCGGGCGAGGTCTACTCCGCGCCCGCGCTCGGGGAGCGGCTCGGCGTCTCGGCGACCCCGGTACGGGAGGCGATGCAGCGGCTCGCCGCCGAGGGGGCGG
The DNA here is from genome assembly GCF_042800315.1 of Streptomyces sp. NPDC057638. Lineage (NCBI taxonomy): Bacteria > Bacillati > Actinomycetota > Actinomycetes > Kitasatosporales > Streptomycetaceae > Streptomyces > Streptomyces sp. NPDC057638. The sequence continues at coordinate 7,292 of NZ_JBHVHF010000134.1, read as the reverse complement.
TGGAGGTGGTGCCCAACCGGGGGTTCCGTGTGGTGGTCCGGGGTGAGCGGGAGCGGGCCGAACTCGCGGAGCTGCGGGCCCTGATCGAGGTGCCGGTGATGCTCCGGCTGGTCCACAGCGTGCCCGCCGCCCGCTGGGCCGGGCTGCGGCCGGCGGCTGAGGCGGCGTGCGCGGCGGCGGCGAGCGGTGACCGGGTCGCCTACGCGGACGCGGACCGCGCCTTCCACCGGGAGGTGCTCTCCCTCTCCGGCAATGAGCAGCTGGTCGCGCTCGCGGAGGATCTGCACCGCCGGGCGCAGGGGCCCGGCCGGGACGGGCGGGCGCTGGTGGAGGACGCCGCCGAGCACACCCGGCTGCTCGGGGCGCTGATCGCGGGGGACACGGCCACGGCCGAGGCCGTGATCCGCTCCCACATCGCCCTCCCGGCCCCGCGCTGATCATCCGGTCCGTACCGGCCCCGCGCTGTTCGTCCCGCTCCGGCGGGTCCGGTGCCGACGGTTCCGCGTGTACCGGACCGGTGCCGACGGTTCCGCCCGTACCGGCTCCGAGCGTTCGTCCCGCCCGTACCGATCCGGTGCCGACCGTTCCGTGTGTACCGGTCCGGTGTCGATCGTCGTGCCCGGGGCGGATCTGGGCCGAAGGCGTCGACCGGCTCGGTCCGGCCGATCCGCGCGGGGTGGGCGGGGTCGGTCAGGGGGTGGCCTCGCGGGGTGGGGGAGGGGCGGCCGGGCCGGAGGGGGGTGCGCAGGAGGCGCCGCGCGGGAGGGCGGCGGGCGCGCACGCCTCCGCCGGTACGCCCAGTTCCGTCGCGAGCCAGACCGGCACCCCGCCCAGCAGCCGGAAGAGCCGGGCCGCCTCGGCGCGCAAGTGGCCCGCCTCCGGCTCCGGTTCGCAGGCGGCGAGGGCGGCGAGGGCCGGAGCCGTACCGATCAGGAACCCGAGTTCGACCCGGATCCGCAGGGCCTCGGTGAAGCCGTGCCGGGCCTCGGTCAGTTCGCCTTCGCGCAGCGCGAGTCCGGCCAGATGGTGCCAGGTGAAGGAGAGCAGCAGTTCGTCTCCGTGGGCCTGGGCGGCCTCGTGGGCGCGGCGGTACGCGGCGCGGGCGGCGGGGGCCGAGTCCGAGATGTGCTCGGCGAACAGGCCGCGCCGGAAGTCCAGCAGCGGCCGGGTGGGGGAGGTGGGGGCGAGCAGGGCCGCCGCCCGGCCGAACGCGGCGCGCGCCTCGTCGGCCCGGTCCCGTACGCCCAGTCGGGTGGCGGCGTAGGCGAGCCGGCCGCGTTCGCAGGCGGCGGCGCCGCGCTCCTCGTCGTCCCCGGCGACGGCCTCCGCCGTGCGCAGCGCGTCCTCGGCCTCGGCCCAGCCCTCGCCGGTGAACAGGGCGTGCTCCACGAGGAGTCCGGTGCGCTCCAGCGCCGCCGCGGCCCGGTCCGTGTGCGGGGTGAGCAGGGCCGCCGCCTCCGCCCAGCAGCCACGGGAGCGCAGCCGCCAGATCGCGGTCTGGAGGGGATCGTCACTCGCGGTGGTTCCGGAACCAGACATGGCGGTATGCGCCACTACGCCCTCCCCGAGCACGCCACTGGGCTGTTGAGTAGATCGCATCTCAGCATGGATCCGCGCGCCGGGCCAGAGGGTCAGGTGAATTACTTCACAAACTCTCACCGGCCGATGGGATCGCTCTCGGCGCCGTCCCCGGGGTGGACCAGTGCCAGATGACCGCCCTCGTCGAGAGGGGTGGGGACGGTGATCGTCGTCAGGGACGGGGTGCCGTTCCCGGCCGTCGCGTCAACGAGATGGATCTCGCCATGACCGCCCCGGGTGACCGCGATCAGACCGCCGCCGGGTGACGCGGCGACGGCGCGGCGCTGGACGCCGTCCCAGGGGGTGCCGCCCGCGCGCGGCGCCCCGTCCATGGCGGGCAGGGGGAGCCGGTGGACCACGCGCGGGCCGTCGGATCCCGCGTCCAGCAGGACGAGTTCATCGCCGTCGGGGTGGATCCGGGCGTAGGCGACGTGGCGGGCGGCGACCGCGAGCCGGAAGACGAGTCCCGGTCCGAGCGGCACCCGGCCGACGGTGTCCGAACCGATCCGGTGCCACCAGGCGTCGTTGGTCCACTCCGGCCAGCGCCCCGGGTCGGCCGGTCCGCCGCGCACACAGGACCACAGCAGCCCCCGGACGGGGTCGCGGCGCAGGTAGTAGCCCCGCCCGGGGCCGTCCCAGGGCAGCGGCTCGCCGACGGTCAGCCGGTCCCCTTCGGCGCGCGTCCGGTGCACCCCCGCGCCGGTGGCGGAGTAGAGCCAGCCGCTCTCGTGGTCGTACGCGTCGCCGTGTCCGTCGTCGGGCAGCGGGAGTTCATGGACGGGTTCGGCGGCCGGGCAGGCGAACCGCGCGTTCAGGAGGTCGCCCACGCGGTAGGCGGTGAGGGAGCCGGGCTCCCGGTGCCGCAGGACCACCAGACCGCCGGTGTCATCGGTGGGAGCCGTCACCGTGACACCGGGTTCCCCCGTTCTCGTACGGACGCGGACGGAGCGCGGGCCGCGACGGTCTCCCGTGAGGTCGACGACGGTCAGCAGATCGCTCCACGGGGTCGCGTTCCAGCCGAGTCCGGTGGAGACGGCGACCAGCTGTCCCGAGGGGTCGGTGGCGAGGTGTTCGGCGGGGGTGGCGACCGGGGCGGTGGCCGTGACGAAGGGGCGGCCCTCGGCGGGGCCGTGGGGGTCGAGGACGACGAGTTCGCCCGCGCGGTCGTCGACGAACGCGGTACGCGAGCCGGGCAGCGCCAGGAACCCGGCGTGTTCGGCGAGATGGCGCCCCTCGATCCGGGCGGTCTCGGTGCCGTCGGGGAGGGAGAGCGCGGCGACCGTTCCGGCGATCTGGTCGGCGACGAGCAGGGTGGGCGAGGTCACGGTGGCTCCGGGGGAAAGGGGGAGGTGAGTGCTTATTGGTAATGATTATCATGTACCCCCATGGAGCGTCGCGGGTCGCGACGACGAGAGAGAGGGGCTGGGATGAGGCGCAGAGCGCTGAGGGTCGTACGGCGCTGGGCCGCCGTCGCGGTGATGGGGGCACTGGTCGCCGGGTGCACCACGGGCGGCACGGACAGCGAATCCGGAGCGGAGGAACGCACCGGCATAGAGGTGGCGCCCATCGCGAGCGCCCGGAAGATCACCGACGCCCAGGGCGTCACCGTCACCACACCCAGCCCGCCGCGGCGCGTGGTCTGTCTCGTCGCCCTCTGCGACGACATGCTGGCCGAACTGGGGATGGTCCCCGTCGCCACCAACTCCAAGCTGCTGGCGCACCCCGAGTTCCTCGGCCCCCAGCGGGCCGCCCGGATCCCCGTCGTCCCCGGCGGCTTCCTCAACCCGGAGCCCGAGGCGATCCTCTCGTACCGCCCCGATCTGGTCATCGGCCTCAAGGACACCCACGGCAAGCTGGCGCCCGCGCTCGGCGGGGCCACCGTCTTCTGGCCGGTACAGCCGGGGCGCTGGCAGGACAGCGTCGACTACCTGCGCTCACTGGCCGCGCTCACCGGGCGGACCGCGCGCGGCGAGGCCGCCGAAGGCGCCTTCCGGCAGCGGCTCGCGCGCGCCGAACGGGAACGCGCCGAGCACACCGCGCTCATCATCTTCGGCAGCGACGAGAACTTCGGCGTCGCCACCCCCGGCAACGACGTCGCCGCCGGACTCTTCCCCAAGATCTCCCAGTACCCCTGGCGCAGCCGGGGCGTCGAGGGCTCCTACAGCATGGAGGAGATCCTCGCCCGCGACGTCGACGTCCTCTTCGTCGAGACCCTCTCCTTCGGCGACGCCAAGAGCGGCGCGCTCTCCCGCACCCTCGCCAGGAACCCGCTGTGGTCCCGGATCCCGGCCGTACGGGAGGGACGGGTGCACGAGGTCGACGCCGAGGTCTGGGCCAAGGGACGCGGTACACGCTCGCTGCGCGTCGTCCTCGACGAGGCCACGGCGAAACTGCGGTGATCCGCCCGTACCTCCAGCTCGGCCTCGTCGGCGCCGCGCTGGCGCTCGCCGTCGGCGGACTGGCGTTCGGCACCCCCGTCGTCCCGCTCACCGAGCTGGCGGGCGAGCCCGTCGTCACCGAACTGCGGCTGCCCCGGCTGGTCCTGGCGCTCGCCGCCGGGGCCTCGCTCGGCGCCGCCGGACTCGTCCTCCAGGAAGCGCTGCGCAACCCGCTCGCCGTGCCCGAACTGCTCGGCGTCTCCTCCGGCGCGGCGCTCGGCGTCGCCGCGCCGCTGGTGCTCGCCCTGCCCCTGCCGCTCGCCGCCCAGCCGCTGCTCGCGCTCGGCGGGGCGGCGGCCGGGGGAGTGCTGACCCTGCTCGCCGCCGGGTTCGGCCGGAGCCCCTCCGCCGTCCTGCTCACCGGGGCCGCCGTCGCGGCGGCCCTCCAGTCCGCCCTGCTGGTCCTGATGGTCCTCGCCGACCAGCTCGACCTCCAGCTCATCTACCGCTATCTGCTGGGCAGCCTCTCCGCCCGCACCTGGGACGACGTCACCGGGCTCTGGCCCTGGCTCGTCGTCACCCTGCCCGCGCTGGTGCTCTGCGCCCCCGTCCTCGGGGTGCTGCGGCTCGGCGACGACGACGCCCGCGCGCTCGGCGTACGGGTGCGCCGGGCCCGGGTCGCGGCGCTGGCCGTGGCCGTGCTGCTGCTCGCACCGGTCGTCGCCGTCTGCGGACCCATCGCCTGGGTCGGCTTCCTCGCGCCGCACCTGGCGCGGTGGCTCAACCCCGGTGGCGACGCGCTGCGGTGGCTCCCCTGGTCGGCGGTGTGGGGCGCGGCACTCGTCGCCGTCGCCGATCTGCCCGCCCGCCTCGCGCTCGCGCCCATCGAGACCCCGGTCGGCGCGTGGACGGCACTGCTGGGCGTGCCCGCCGGGGTCGCGCTGCTGCGGACGAGGGGGGTACGCGGATGAGACGGCGACTTCTGTGGTGCGCGCTGGCGGCGCTGCTCGTCGCCGTGGCCGGACTGGTCGCCGGGCGGGCCGTGGCCCCCGGACGGGTGGTCGAGGTGCTGCTCGGCGGCGGCGACGCCCTGGAACGCCATGTCGTCCTCAACCTGCGGCTGCCCAGAACCCTGGTCGCCCTCGCCGCCGGAGCCTGCCTCGGCCTCGCCGGACTCGTCCTCCAGGCCGCGCTGCGCAACCCGCTGGCCGGGCCCGAGGTGACCGGGGTCGCCCCCGGCGCCGTCCTCGGCGCCGTCGCCGCCACCGGCCTGGGCATCGCGGGCTGGGAGTCCCCCGCCGGAGTGGTCGCCGCCGCGTGCGCGGGCGGCTTCGCCGGGGCCGGGCTGCTGTGGATCCTGGCCGGACGGGAACGGGGTGACCCGCTGCGCACCGCCGTCCACGGCGTGCTCGTCTCGGCGGTCCTCGCCGGGCTCACCGCGATGGTGCTGCTGGTGGCGCCCGGCGAACTCGGCAGCGTGGTCCAGTGGCTCGTCGGCTCCACCGAGGGCCGGGTCTGGGAGCACGGCGTCCTGTTGTGGCCGTGGGCGCTCGGCTGGGCCCTGGCCGCCTGGGCGCTCGCCGCGCCGCTGACGCTGCTGCGCTGCGGGGAGGAGCAGGCCGCCGCCCTGGGCCTGCGTACCGGACGGGCCCGCGCCGCCGCGCTGGTGTGCGCGGTCGCGCTCACGGCGGGCGCCGTCTCGGCCGTGGGCGCGCTCGGCTTCGTGGGACTGCTGGTGCCGCATCTGGCGCTCGCCGTCTACGGCGCCGATCTGCGGGTGACGCTGCCGGGCGCCGCGCTGCTGGGCGCCACCGTCGTGGGCGGTGCCGACGCGGCCTCCCAAGTGGTGTCCCGGCTGCTCGCCGACGCGCTGGGCTCGGACCGGCTGAGCGTGCCGACCGGGGCGGTCACCACGGGCGTCGGCGCGGTCCTGCTGCTCGTGGTGGCGCGGCGCGCGGTGGCGCGGCAGGGGACCGGAAGTGAGTAGTGAGGTGCTGGGAGAGGGGAGACGAGACGTGATGCGGGTGGAAGGGGTGCGCTTCGGGTATCCGGGGCGCGAGGTGCTGGCCGGGGTCGATCTGTCCGTGACCGAGGGCGAGTCCGTGGCCCTCGTCGGGCTGAACGGCTGTGGCAAGAGCACCCTGTTGCGGCTCTGCGCCGGGCTGCTGCGCCCGCACGCGGGCCGTGTGGTCATCGGCGGTGACGACCTCGCCGGACTCTCCCGCCGCGCGGCCGCCCGCCGGGTCGCGCTGCTGCACCAGTCGGCTCCCGCCGTCCCCGGGTTGACGGTACGTCAACTGGTACGCCAGGGGCGTTACGCCACCCTCGGCCCACTCGGGATGCTCCGCGACGGAGGCGGCGGGGTAGGTGGTGGCGGGGACGAGGTCTGCGCACGGGCGATGGCGGATGTCGGGGTCACCGACTGGGCGGACCGCCCGGTCGACTCCCTCTCCGGCGGCGAGCGCCAACGGGTGCGGCTGGCCCTCGCCCTGGCCCAGGACGCGCCGCTGCTCCTGCTGGACGAGCCCACGACCTATCTCGACCTCCGGCACCAGCTGGAGGTGATGGAGACCGTGAACCGGCTCCGCCGGGAGCGGGGGCTGACGGTGCTGATGGTCCTGCACGACCTGGGCCACGCCGCCCGCTTCGCCGACCGGATCGTCGCGCTGCGGGCGGGAGTCGTGGCCGCCGACGGGCCCCCGGAGCGGGTGGTCACGCCCGCGCTGCTGGCCGAAGTCCTGGGCGTGGTGGGGCGGGTGGGGCGTGATCCCGAGGGCGGCTGGGTCGTGTGTTACCCGGATCACGCCGTGAATGTGCCCCGCCCTCTTGCTACATGAAAATCATATTCATTAGTCTCATGGGTGTCGGCACATCGGGCGAAGTCCCTGGTGATGTCGCTGCAATTCATCATTTATCGGATCAAGAACTGGAGGCTCTCATGGAGCAGCACAAGGTCTTCACCCCGATCGTCGAGCAGGGCCAGCTCGCCCACCTCTCGGCGACCCACTCCAACGCGCTGGTGGAGAACCCGTTCGCCGAGGCCGCCGAGGCCGCGGTGGACACCGAGGCCGCGCGCTGAGGCGACGCTCGACAGAGCGTCGCGGTGACGCGGTGACGCGGTGACGCGGTGACGCGGAGTGCGCCGGGTCCGGTGCGCCGGTGACGTTCCGCCTGGTCCGGCCGCCCGGTCCGGACTCGGCGGAGTCCGGCCGCGTGGGCGGGCGGGCTGGTTCGAGCCGGTTCACGAGGACCGGTTCACGAGGACCGGTTCATGCGGACTGGTTCACGCGGGCCGGGTCGGCTTGGGTCGGTCCGGTGGGCCGGTCGGGGCTGACC
>NZ_JBHVHF010000133.1:0-21065 GCF_042800315.1 Streptomyces sp. NPDC057638 | reverse complement strand
GTGCCGCGCCCATCGCCACACGATGCGGCCGGAGGGACTCGAACCCTCACGGGTGTTACCCCACTGGGACCTAAACCCAGCGTGACTGCCAATTCCACCACGGCCGCGCGTGCGCCCATCGTAGTGGTCGTTCTGCGCCACTCCGACGTCGGTACGGCCCGGGTGGGGGCGGTGTTTCAGATACCGAGATCCTTGATGATCTTGGCGACATGGCCGGTCGCCTTGACGTTGTACAGAGCGCGCTCGACGAGCCCGTTCTCGTCGACGACGACGGTCGAGCGAATCACGCCAGTGACGGTCTTCCCGTAGAGCTTCTTCTCGCCGAAGGCGCCGTACGCCGTCAGCACCTCCTTGGCGGGGTCGCCGACCAGCGTGACCTTGAGGCTCTCCTGCTCGCGGAACTTCGCCAGCTTCTCCGGCTTGTCCGGGGAGACGCCGATGACGTCGTACCCGGCATCGGCGAGCAGCTCCAGGTTGTCGGTGAAGTCGCACGCCTGCTTGGTGCAGCCGGGGGTGAGGGCCGCGGGGTAGAAGTAGACGATCACCTTCCGGCCCCGGTGGGAGGCGAGCGAGATCTCGTCGCCGTCCGCGTCGGGGAGGGTGAAGTCGGGGGCGGTGTCGCCGGGCTGGAGTCGCGCGCTCATGGTTCTCCGGGTTCTCTGTGTCATCCGTGGCCGGGGGCGGGCCGCAACGGGATCACCGCCGCCGAGGGGGTACGCGGTCGAGCGTAATAGGGGTGCCGTGGGGTGCGGGCGCGACGGAGCTGACAGACTGTCGAGGTAAGGACGGGCACGGTCATACCGGACGGGCCCGCCGGGAACCACGGGACCACGGAGGCGGCGGGTGTCGGACGAGAGGACCCCTGCGCAGATCGAGGCGGATATCGTCCGCCGGCGCGAGCGGCTGGCCGAGACGCTGGACGAGATCGGGGTGCGGGTGCACCCGAAGACCATCGTCGGGGACGCCAAGGCCAGGGTCGCCGAGAAGGTGGACCGCACCGCGGGCCGCGCGATGGCGGCCCTGCACAGTGCCACCGAGGGGGTGCGCGCCCGTTTCACCGCGGAGGACGGCTCGCCCCGGCTGGAGCGGGTGGTGCCCGTGGCGCTGGTGGTGGTCGGTGTGGTCGGACTGCTGGCGCTGGACTCCCGTAAGCGCAAGGCGTGACCCGCGGGGTCCGGAACACCCCTCGGCAGGTAGGTTGCGAGGCGTGAGCGTCAATAGTCATGAACACAGCACCCAGCACGACAAGCTTCCGATCCGGATGCTGCACGACCGTGTGCTGGTGAGGACCGACATCCCGGAGGGCGAGCGGCGCTCAAGCGGCGGGATCGTCATCCCGGCCACGGCGGCGGTCGGCCGTCGGCTGGCCTGGGCCGAGGTCGTCGCCATCGGTCAGAACGTACGGTCGGTGGAGCCGGGCGACCGGGTGCTGTACGACCCCGAGGACCGGGCCGAGGTGGAGGTGCGGGGGGTCGCCTATGTCCTGATGCGCGAGCGCGACCTCCACGCGGTGGCGGCGGACCGCTTCCAGGGCTCCGAGGGGTCGACCGGGCTCTACCTCTGACGACCGGCGCCACCCGCGCCCGCCGGTCCGCTGTCCCCTGGGCCGGGACCAGCGGCGGTGACCCAGCTCACCAGCCCGCTCACCCCTTGTTTGCTACGGTGGAACCACCCCGACGAGACGCGCCGTACCGGGTTCCGCAAAGACGACGCATCCCCGTGAAGTCAGTAACGCGTCTCGGAGGTGCCGTCATGGCCTGGGTTCTGTTGATCATCGCTGGAGTGCTCGAAGTCGGCTGGTCGATCGGCATGAAGTTCACCGAAGGATTCACCAAGCTCTGGCCCAGTGTCTTCACCGGCGCCGGGATCGTCGCCAGCATGTTCCTGCTCGCCCAGGCGGCCAAGACCCTGCCCATCGGCACGGCGTACGGCGTCTGGGTCGGCATCGGCGCGGCCGGAGCCGCGATCGTGGGCATGGTGGCGCTCAACGAGCCGGTGACCGCCGCCCGGATCTTCTTCGTCTCGCTGCTGCTGGTCGCGGTGGTGGGGCTCAAGGCCACCTCGGGTCACTGACCCGGAACCCGGAGTCCGGGGACACCTCACCGTCCACCGCCGAGGCGGGACCGCCCAGGTCCCGCCTCCGTACGGGCCGGGAACCTTCCGTACCGCCGCCTCACCGCTCGGGGCGCGGACGGGGTTCCCGGCCCGTTTCGTGCTCTGGCCCCGTCCCCGCCCCCGTCCCCGTCCCCGCCCCCGTCGTCGGAGGGGGCGCCCCCGTCCGGGAGCGGCGCGGGCGCGGGCTCCCCTTCACCCCCCTGGCCCTGGCCGGGGTCCGTTCCCGCGCCCGGGTCCATACCGTCCGGCGGCTGGCCGTCGCCCGGCTGGTCCGCCGGGGGCGGTACCGGCGGGCTCTCCTCCGGCGGCGCGGATCCCGGCGGGTCACCCGGCGGGAGGGAACCCGGGTCCGGTGGCACGGCCGGGACCGGGCCGCCTGACCCGGTCGGGAACGGTTCCTCCCGCGCCGACGACGGTTCCGGCGAGGGCAGCGGCCGCGACGGCGCCACCGGCTCCACCACCAGGTCGAACTCGGTGATCTCCGTCCCCTCCAGCGCCGCCCCGGTGAACTGGCCCCAGATCCGCGCGGGCGCCCCGCCCCCGCTGACCCGGGACAGCCCCATCGCCCCGTAGAGCGGACGCTGTACGCCCGTCTCGGGGTCCTGTCCCATCACCGCCACGGCGGTCGCCAGCTCCGGGGTGTACCCGGCGAACCAGGCCGCCTTGTCCTCCTCCGCGGTGCCCGTCTTGCCCGCGGCGGGCCGCCCGGCCGAGCGGGCGGCCGTCCCCGTACCGTTCTCGACCACGCTCATCAGCACCGACGTCGTGGTGTCGGCGGCCCGGCGGTCCACCGCGCCGCTCTCCCGCCGACGGGGGAGGGCGATGGTGGCGCCGTCCTTGGTGACCTTGGTGACGAGGGTGTACGGGAGTCGGCGGCCGTGGTTGGCGAGGGTGGCGTACGCCTCCGTCAGATCGAGCACCGACGCGGTCGCCGGGCCGAGCGCGATCGACGGCGATGCGTCCAGGTCCGGGGTGTCCGCGGGGATCCCCAGGGCGACGGCGGTCCGCCGGACCCTGGACGGGCCCACATCCACCGCCATCTGCGCGTAGACGGCGTTGACGGACCGGTCGGTGGCCTCGGTGACGGTGATCGGGCCGTAACCGACCCCGCCGTCGTTCGCGGGAGCGTACGGAGGGCCGGGCCAGCCCTCGACGGGACGGCGGTCGGCCCCGTCGTACAGCGTCTCCGGGGTGATCCGGCGGCCGTCCTGGGTCCGCGCGCCCTCGTCGAGCGCGGCGGCGAGGACGAAGGGCTTGAAGGTGGAGCCGACCTGGTAGTCCCGCCGGGTGGCGTTGTTGACGTACTGGCGGGTGTAGTCGACGCCCCCGTACATCGCGACGACCCGGCCGCTGGCGGGGTCGATCGACGCGCCGCCGACCCGGACCGCGCGGTCGGCGCGGCGCGACGGGTCGAGCCTGCTGGTCACCTGGTCGTCGACGGCCTCGGCGAAGGCGTCCTGCCGGGCCCGGTCCAGGGTGGTGGTGATCCGGTAGCCGCCCGCCGCGAGGGTCTTCTCGTCCAGGACGCCCTGGGCGGTCAGATACTCCTCCACGGCCTGCACGACATAGCCGCGCTGCCCCGCCAGACCGCCCGCGGGCCGGGCCGGGCGGGGCTCGGGGAAGGTCAGCGCGGCCCGCTCGGCCGGAGTGAGCCAGCCCTCCTTGACCATGCCGTCGAGGGTGTAGCGCCAGCGGGCGAGGGCGGCGCCCCGGTTCTCGGGGTGGGTGGTCACGTCATAGGCGCTGGGCGCGTTGAGCAGGGTGGCGAGATAGGCGCCCTCGGCGGTGGTGAGCGCCGCGACGTCCTTGCCGTAGTACGCCTGGGCGGCGGCCTGGACGCCGTAGGCGTTGCGGCCGTAGTAGCTGGTGTTGAGATAGCCCTGGAGGATCTGGTCCTTGCTCTGCTCCCGGCTGAGCTTGATCGCGATGAAGAACTCCTTCCACTTCCGCGAGAGGGTCTGCTCCTGGCCGAGGTAGTAGTTCTTGACGTACTGCTGGGTGATGGTGGAGCCGGACTGCTTGCCCTTGCCGGTGAGCGTGTTCCAGGCGGCCCGGACCATCGCCTTGGGGTCCACCGCCCGTTCGGAGTAGAAGTCGCGGTCCTCGGCGGCCAGGACGGCGCGCCGTACGGTGAGCGGCACCTGGGCGAGGGCGACGTTCTGCCGGTTGACCTCGCCGTCCCGGGCGAGCAGCCCCCCGTCCTCGTACAGATAGACGTTCGACTGCGCGACGGCCGTGGCGTTGGCGGGCGGGATGCGGACGAGCGCGTACCCGGCGGCGAAGGCGCCGCCCAGCAGCAGCGCGCACAGCACCACCGCCACCAGCGCCATCCGCCAGGTGGGGAGCGCGCGGCGCCAGCCCCGGCGGGGGGACCGGCCCGGCCCGGCGGCGGTCACGGTCGCGTCCCTGGGGGGCCAGCCCGCCGGGGTCTTTCGGTTGGATCTCGCTGGGCTCGCGTGCCCTGGCGGCTCGCTCATGGGCTCATAGTGCACTTTGGCAGGTCATATGCCCGGGAATGTCACCCTGAGGGATCACCCGGAACGTGGCCGGTCCGAGGGATCACCCGACCATGGCTGGTTGCCGGGCGCGTAAATCACTCGCGGGGACGACGGGCCACGTCCTAGGCTCATGCGCTTTGGTGCCGGGCGCGGTGCCGGGCGCGGTGCCGGGCGCGGTGCCGGGCGCGGTGGTGGGCGCGGTGGTGGGCCGGGCGGGCGTGGGGCTGACGGGGTGTCGGCGGGCGTCGCGGGCCGGTGGTCTCCCGCCGCTGGTAGGCCGCTGGTGGGTGTCGGGGCGGGTGTCGCGGGCCGGTGCGTCTCGCGGGTCGGCGCGTCCCAGACGCCGGTGGGCCTCATGGGCCGGCGCGCCTCACGCGCCGGTGATCGAGCGGGCGGGCGAGCCCCATGGACCAGTCGAACGAGAGGGGATGGGCAGACGTGCGGCTCTACGGGGTCGTGGCGGTCGGAGGATTCCGGCGGTACGCGACCTACCGGGTGGCCACGGCGGCGGGTGTCTTCACCAACACCGTCTTCGGCTTCATCCTCGCCTTCACCTACACCGCTCTCTGGGACGAACGCCCCCAGCTCGGCGGCTACGACGTCGCCCAGGCGCTCACCTACGTCTGGCTCGGCCAGGCGCTGCTGATGACCTGCGCCATGATGGGCGGCGCCTTCGAGGGCGAACTGGTCGAACGGATCCGTACCGGCGACATCGCCGTCGACCTCTACCGCCCGGCCGACCTGCAACTGTGGTGGCTCGCGGGCGACCTGGGCCGGGCCGCCTTCCACCTGCTGGGCCGGGGCGTGCTGCCGATGGCCCTCGGGGCGCTCGCCTTCGACCTCGCCCTGCCCTCCTCGCCACTGACCTGGCTCGCCGCCCTGACGGCGGTCTTCCTGGGAGTCGTGGTCAGCTTCGGACTGCGGTACGTGGTGGCGCTGAGCGCCTTCTGGCTGCTGGACGGCGCGGGGCTGCTCCAGCTCTCCATGCTCACCGGGCTCTTCTTCTCCGGGATGATCCTGCCGCTCAACGTCTTCCCGGGGCTCCTGGGCGAGATCGCCCTGGCGCTGCCGTGGTCCGCGCTGCTCCAGGTACCGGCGGATGTGCTGCTGGGCAAGCACACCGGATGGGGGCTGGCGCGGGCGTACGCCTTCCAGCTGGGCTGGGCGGTGGCGCTGCTGGCGCTCGGACGGGTGCTCCAGGCGATGGCGACACGGAGGGTGGTGGTCCAGGGTGGCTGACGGCACACGGGACCAGGCGTCCGGCGGCGGGCCGGCCCCCGGGCGGCTGCCGTCGCGGGGCGAGACCCCGTACACGGGTCCCGGGACGACCCCGTACACGGGTCCCGACACGATCCCGAACACGGGTCCCGACACACCCCCGTTCACGCGTCTCGACACGCTCCGGCACGGGCTGCGCGCCTACGGGCTCATCGTGGCGATGTGGATCCGTTCCACCATGGCCTACCGCGCCTCCTTCGCGATGGCGCTCCTCGCCAACCTCGCCGTCACCGGCTTCGACTTCCTCGCCATCGTGCTGATGTTCGGCTACGTCGACACCCTCGGCGGCTACTCCCTCCCCGAGATCGCTCTGCTCTACGGCGCGGCCGCCACCTCCTTCGGCCTGACCGATCTGCTCCTCGGGTCCATGGACCGGCTCGGCCGCCGGATCCGGGACGGCACGCTCGACACCCTGCTGGTGCGGCCCGTCCCCGTGCTCGCCCAGATCGCCGCCGACCGCTTCGCGCTGCGGCGGCTCGGCCGGATCACCCAGGGCCTGGCCGTCCTCGGCTACGGCCTGTGGACCGTGGAGACCGACTGGACCGCGCTGAAGGCGCTGCTGATCCCGGTGATGCTGGTCAGCGGCGCGGCGCTGTTCGCCGCCGTCTTCGTCGCCGGGGCGGCCTTCCAGTTCCTCGCGCAGGACGCCGCCGAGGTGCAGAGTTCCTTCACCTACGGCGGCAGCACCCTGCTCCAGTACCCGCCGACGATCTTCGCCAGGGATCTGGTGCGCGGGGTGACCTTCATCGTCCCCCTCGCCTTCGTCAACTGGCTGCCCGCGCTGTATGTGCTGGGGCGGCCCTACCCGCTCGACCTGCCCACCTGGTTCGCCTTCCTGCCGCCCGTGGTCGCCGCCGCGGCCTGCTGGCTGGCGGCGCTGGCCTGGCGGGCGGGCCTTCGTTCGTACCGCAGTACAGGGAGCTGAGAGATGAGCCTGATCGAGATGGACGGGGTCGAGAAGGTCTTCGAGGTACGCAGGAGGGCGGGTCGGCTGCGCCGGGAGCGGCGGCAGGTGCGGGCCGTCGACGGGATCAGCTTCACCGTGCCGCGCGGCGAGATGGTCGGCTACATCGGCCCCAACGGCGCCGGGAAGTCCACCACCATCAAGATGCTGACCGGCATCCTCACCCCCAGCGGCGGACGGCTGCGGGTCGCGGGCATCGACCCGTCCCGGGAACGCACCCGGCTCGCCCAGCGCATCGGCGTCGTCTTCGGCCAGCGCACCACGCTCTGGTGGGACCTGCCGCTGCGGGACTCGTACCGGCTGGTGCACCGGATGTACCGGATCCCCGACCGGCGGTTCGCCGAGAACCTCGACCGCTGTGTGGAGCTGCTGGACCTCGCGGAGCTGCTGGACGTCCCCGTACGACAGCTCTCCCTCGGGCAGCGGATGCGCGGCGACATCGCGGCGGCCCTCCTGCACGACCCCGAGGTCCTCTACCTCGACGAGCCCACCATCGGCCTCGACGTGGTCTCCAAGGCGAAGGTCCGTGGCTTCCTGCGGGAGCTGAACGCCGAGCGCGGTACGACGGTGCTGCTCACCACCCACGATCTGACCGATATCGAGCAGCTCTGCCGCCGGGTGATGGTGATCGACCACGGACGGCTGGTGTACGACGGCGGGCTGGCCGGGCTCCACGAGATCGGCGGGAGCGAGCGCACCCTCGTGGTCGACCTGGAACGGGAGCTGCCCCCGGTGACGGTGGAGGGGGCGCGCACGGTCCGGGTCGAGGGCCCGCGGCAGTGGCTGGCCTTCCCGGCCTCGGCCTCGGCGGCGCCGCTGGTGGCGGCGGTGGCGGAGCGCTACCCGGTGGTGGATCTGTCGGTGCGGGAGCCCGATATCGAGGCGGTCATCGCGACCATGTACGCGGAGCGGTCGGGAGGCCCCGGGGGGCCACGGCCGGGCGCCGGCGGGGACTCACGGCCCGGGGACGGCGGGGACGAGCGGGAGGCGGCGGCCGGAACGGGCGAGCGGGCGGGGTGACTCCGGCGGGAGGTGGATCGGGCGGCCAACGGGGGGGGGGCTGACCGGTGGCGGTCGTTAGCGGTCGGTGGCGGTCGGTGGCGGTCGGGAATCAGGTGGATCCCCGGGGACAGAACCCGGGAAAGATCAGGGGTTGGGCGCCTAAACCCCTTCTAAGGTGGGGGACATGAGCGAACTCCCGGAGATGCGCGCCTCTGACCATGACCGTGAGCTGATCGCCGAGCGGCTGCGGGACGCGGTGGCGGAGGGCCGCCTGACGATGGAGGAGTTCGACGAACGCCTCACCCGCGCCTACGAGGCGCGCACCCAGGGTGAGCTGAGCCCCCTCGTGGCGGACCTCCCCGCCACGGGCACCCCCTCCGCCGTGACCGCCCCGGACGGAGCCGCCCGCTGGTCGGAGCGGGTCGGTGGAAAGCCGACCTCGCGCTTCGCCCTGGCGTTCTGCGGCGGTTTCGAGCGCAAGGGGAGCTGGACGGTCGGCCGGGACCATGTCTCCGTGGCGGTGATGGGCGGCGGGGAGATCGATCTGCGCGAGGCGCGGTTCGAGGAGCGGGAGGTGGTGATCCGCTGCTTCGCCCTGATGGGTGGCATCGATGTGACCGTCCCGCCCGAGCTGAACGTCCAGGTCTCCGGCTTCGGGCTGATGGGCGGCTTCGGCGAGGAGGGTGAGGTGGAGGGAGCCCCGGACCCTTCGGCCCCTACGGTCCGGGTCACCGGGTTCGCGCTGATGGGCGGCGTGGGGGTGCGCCGCAAGCTGCGGAAGGCGGAGAAGAGGCGGCTCAAGGAGGAGCGTGAGCGGGCCCGGCTGGAGGGCGGGGAGCCCGGCGCGGGAGGAAAGCGTCTGCCACCGGGAACTCCGGATGCGCCCCGGGAGTCCCCCTGATGAGGTAGGGACAAGGCGCACGGTGTGCGCGTGACGGGTGGAACGGATGAATCGGACAGGACAGAACGAGCCGGGCGACCGGACGGAGGGCCCCGGGCAGCCCGGCGGCGGGGGCCCCGCCCCCGGAGCGCCTGGCCGTGAGCCCGGCGCCGGGGACCCGGGGGCCCCGGGCGCCGGTGCCACCGGGCCGACCGTGGACCCCGCTCCCACGGCGGACCCCGGTCCGGCCGGGGGCGGCGCGGGCCGTACGAGCGTGAGGGACGGCGCGAGCCGTACGCGCGACGCGGGCTCCGCGGGCCGTACGCGCGACGCGGGCTCCGCGGGCCGTACGCGCGACGCGGGCTCCGCGGGGAGCGCGGGAGGGAAGAGCCGGATGGGACGAGGGGGACTCCCGTCCTTCTCGTATACGGAGGCGGACGAGGAGAAGCAGCGCGGCGTCCGGCAGATGAAGCTGATCGCCACCGGACTGCTGGTCTTCGTGGCGGTGGTCTTCGCCCTCGCCACCTGGGCGAAGAACGCGGGGGCGGGCCCTTGGGCCGGGTATCTCGCGGCGGCGGCGGAGGCCGGGATGGTCGGCGCGCTGGCGGACTGGTTCGCGGTGACCGCGCTCTTCCGCCACCCCCTCGGCATCCCGATCCCGCACACCGCGATCATCCCGAAGAAGAAGGACCAGCTCGGCACCTCCCTCGGCACGTTCGTCGGGGAGAACTTCCTCTCCGAGACGGTCGTACGCGAACGACTGGGCGCCCTGCGTATCGGCGCCCGCCTCGGTACCTGGCTCGCCGAGCCCGCCCATGCCGACCGGGTGGTCTCCGAACTCTCCACGGCGCTGCGCGGCGCGCTCACCGTGCTGCGTGACGGGGACGTCCAGGCGGTGGTCGGTGAGGCGATCACCCGCCGGGCCAACGCCGCCGAGATCGCGCCCGGTGTGGGCAAGACCCTGGACCGGGTCGTCGCGGACGGCGCCCACCATCGCGCGGTGGACCTGGTCTGCGCCCGGGCCCATGACTGGCTGGTGACGCACTCCGCCTCGGTGATGGACGCGATCGAGGGCGGCGCCCCGGGCTGGACACCGCGCTTCGTCGACCGGAAGGTGGGCGACCGGGTCTACCGGGAGCTGCTGCGTTTCATCACCGAGATGCGGGACATGCCCGACCACCCGGCGCGCGGGGCGATCGACCGCTTCCTCACCGACTTCGCCGCCGACCTCCAGTCGGACACGGAGACCCGGGCCCGGGTGGAGCGGCTGAAGTCGGAGCTGCTCTCCCGGAGCGAGGTGCAGGACGTGATCGCCTCGGCCTGGTCCTCCGTACGCGCCATGATCATCTCGGCGGCGGAGGACGACCGCAGCGAACTCCGTCTCCGGGCCCGCGCCTCGCTGCTCTCGCTCGGCGCGCGGCTGTCGACGGACGAGCGCCTCCAGGCGAAGGTGGAGGGCTGGGTGGAGGACGCGGCGGTCTATGTGGTCAGCACCTACCGCGCGGAGATCACCTCGCTGATCTCCGAGACGGTGGCGAGCTGGGACGCGGAGCAGACCTCGAAGAAGATCGAGGCGAACATCGGGCGCGACCTCCAGTTCATCCGGATCAACGGCACGGTGGTGGGTTCGCTGGCCGGTCTGCTGATCTACACGGTGGCGCACGCGTTCGGCGGCTGAGCGGCGTACGTACACGGGTGGAGCCCGGCGGGAATGACACCCCACCGGGCTCCGGTCCCACGGAATACGTCCGAACGTCCTTCAGCGGAGCCGGCCTCAGAAGAGCTGGCCCCGCACCGCGCCGTCGGGGAACTCGGGCGTGTGGATGTTGGAGTAGTACTCCTTCGGATAGGCCCGCACCCGCTTGACGACATCGGCCTTCTGCTGGGTCAGCGTGCCACTGACGGCGAAGACACCGCCCGGGACGGGCCGGTTGAAGAAGTTGAAGACGACATCGCCGTTCTTGCCGAAGGCACCCCGGTGGATATGGCCCAGGCTCGGGCTCTGGATGCCCTCCCAGGCGAAGGAGTAGCGGACGCTGGTCACCCGGGGGTCGAGATAGGTGACGGCCCGCCCGTCGGGATCGCCGACCTTGGAGACATCGGACTTGGGCACCTCCTGGGAGCCGTCCGAGAGGGCGCTCAGCGGACCGCCCCGGACCACGCCCAGCGGGTCGAAGTTCTCCGTCAGCTTCTTCAGCTGGCCCCGGACCGCACCGCCCGGGAACTCGGCGCTGTGGAAGTTCACATAGAACCCGGACGGATCGCTGCGGATCTCCCGCGCCAGCCGGGCGTCGGTGAGGGTGACCTGTCCGGCCGCGGCGCGGACGGTGTCGGGCATGGCGTCGCCGAAGAGGGTGACCTTCAGCGCGCCGTTCTGCCCGGCCCGCCCCTGGTGGATATGGCCGAGGCTGGGCACCAGGCCCTTCCAGTCGGCGGCGAAGGTGATCCGGTCGCCCTGGATCCGGATCCGGGCGGTGCCCTTCCCATCGGGGTCGTTCACGGCGGGCCCGCCCGGCACGGGCACCTCGTTCCTCCCGGCGAGCTCGGCCGAGAAGCTGACGGCGTCACCCCAGGCGACCCGGGATAGCGCGCCGCCCTCTCCACTGCCCTGCCCACTGTCCTGTCCAGCGCCCTGGGCACCATGCCCTCCGGCACCATGCCCGGCATGCCCCCCGGCCTGGGCACCGCCCGGGGCCGCCCCCGCACCATGCCCCGCGTGCGCCCCAGCCCCGCCCCCAGCCCCGCCCTTCACCCCGGCCGGAGCGCTCTGCCGCTCGGCGCCCCGCCTCTCCTGACTCCCCCCACTCGCGAGCGCCGGGGCCACACCCATGGCCCCGATCACCACGGCGCTGGCGGCCACGTAGTACAAGCGCTTCCTGCTCATCGAGACATCCTCCCCATCGGACCGGCTGGTCGTGACCGGTCGCGGGGAAGTACGTGCCCCGATCCCACCCCGTTCACAGCCATCCGCCAAGAACCCGACCGAACCTCCCAGACTCCGGGCCCGTACGAGGGGCGGACCGAGGCGAACTCCCGCCCGCCCTGGGTGGGCAAGGTCAGTCGCGACTGGTGGTGAAACCCTGGTCCTTGGGCCATATGGCATAGGCCGCTATCTCATCTGCATGACACAGGTCGATGAGGTCTGGCCGTGGCTTGGACGGCAGGAGAAGCGCTATATCAGGGCGCGGGGAGAGATAGCGGCGGTAGTCGAAGAGCTGGCCGATGGCCATACGGATCGCTTCCCGTGTCACACTCCCCTTTGCTTCGATCAGCACATTGGTGGTGGCATCAAAGAGGTCCGTGTACAGCGGCTTCAACTCGCCTGCCGGACGGATCATCTTCCGCGCAACGTCGTGCCCCTGCTCCCGGAGATAACGGTGGTATGCCGTGACGAGTCGGGCCTCGCGGCGATCGGCGGTCCGGGGCTCGCTGCTGGGGTTGATGACGGCCCGCTCGACCTTGCTCTGCTCGATTTCCACGTCCTCCACAAGCGTGGTGGACGGCGGAGTGAACGGAAGCCGGGTATCGCCATCGCCCTCCGCGGTGGTGACGGTGCTGGTGCGAGTGACCGGGCGGAGCCTAAACATCACCACACTGCGGATATCGCCGGTCTGATCCGGAGCGTCCGTCGTATACCACGGCCGCTCCTGGTCGAGCGTGAACTCTCCTTCGTAGGCGACCACACTCCTCGCCACGGACGAGAAGAGATGGAGGGACCGGTCCATGTCGACATGGCGCAGGATGGCGCGGTTGCCGCGGACCATCTCCTGATCGCCTTCCTGGCCCTCACCGCAGTAGTGGTAGCAGCCGTCGGCGCCCCACCCGTCGTAGTAACCATGCTGATGGCCGCGTGAGGGGTTGGTGAACAGCATGACGTACGGCGCGTCCTTGCAGGCGCTGATACCGCCCTGACGACTTCCGCCAAAGCGGTCGTGAAGCGCCCGCCTCTTTGTCTCTGCGCCGACTGCCATGTCCACAGAAGGTCCTCCTGGAGTCCGGTGTACATCAGTTCTAACACCGGCCTCTGACACGGGCGGTGGCGGGTCACTCCGCCAAGGGTCCCCCGTGGCACTCCCGGTAGACCGCCCCCACCCCGCACCAGCACGTCCCGTTCGCGGGCGGGGGCCACGGGGTGGCGCGGCCGCGGGCGGCCAGGGTGGTGGCGTACTGGGGGAGGAGGGTGGGGGCGGTGGGGGAGGTCTGTTCGGCGGCGGCGAAGGCTTCGTAGGAGGGGACCGTCGCCGTGACGATGCCCAGGTTGTCGGTGCCCGTGGTGGCCAGGTCGCGCAGGGCGGACTCGATGGCCGTGAGGTGGGCGGGGTGGCTGGGGTACTCGGGGCGCAGGCCGGGGTAGGCGGCGAGGAGTTCGGTCAGTTCCCGCTCCGGCCAGTGGAGGAGTGCCACCGGGAAGGGGCGGGAGAGCTCCGAGCGGTAGGTGCCGAGTTCGGAGCGGAGCCGGGCGATCTCGGCGCGGAGTTCGGCCGGGTTGTCCGAGCCGAGGGACCACAGGCGCTTGGGGTCGTGGAGTTCGTCCAGCGGGATCTCCGAGCGCTCCGCGTGGAGGCGGTCCGCGAGGGTGTCCCGGGCGTCGTGGGTGTGGCCGAGGAGCCGGCGGACCCGGTGGCGGCCGGTGAGCAGGGCGCGGGTCTCGTGGGGGACCGTGTCGGTGGCGGGGCCGTCGGAGGGGAGCAGCAGGTCGAGCCCCTGGGTGAAGGTGTCGTGGGACGCCTCCAGTTCGTCGTGGGCCTCCAGGGTCTCCGCGATCACGGTCCAGGGGGCCGCTTCGGCGGGGGCGGCCAGCCGGATGCCCGCGATCAGGGCGCGGGCCTCGGCCTCGTGGCCGTACTCCCAGAGATTGGCCGCCTGGAGCGCCTTCACCAGCAGCGGGTGTTCGGGGCCGGTGGTGAGCAGCCGGTCGTAGAGGGAGCTGGCGCGCTCGCGTTCGTCCGCCAGTTCGAGATGGGCCGCGGCCCGGAGCAGCAGGGGTTCCTGGTCCGCGGGGTACTGCGTCGCGGTGCGCAGCAGGCGCTCGGCTTCGGCGATGTGATCGGCAGGAGTGTCGGGGCGCATGGGGGACACCGTACTGCCGTACGAGGGGGAGCCGGCCTGCCGGACCGCCCGGCTGACGGGCGGCTTGGGCCGGGTGTGGGGCCCGGGCGCATCCGGGCACCGGCCGGTCAGTGGCCGCCCGGCTGACGGGCGTCGGCCGGGGCGAGGCGCCGTCCCAGGTCAGTGGCCGGGCCGGAGCGCGTCCTCGCACGCCGCGCCGCCCATGCCCGCGACACAGGCTTCCCGGTAGGAGGTCTCATACGCACGGTCGCCGAGGTCGTTGGTGATGATGACGAGCACGCCGATCGCGAGCGCCGTGGCGATCTGGCTGACCGCGACCGTCCGGGCGCGGCGGATCGCTGCCACGGCGGCGATGGCCAGGGCGACGACGGCCACGGTCACGGCCTTGGTCAGGTGGGAGTGCGGCCGTTCGCCGTGGGACTGCGGGTCCCAGGACCAGAAGGTCATGGCCCAGAAGAGGATGACGAGGCCGACGGCGGCCAGCTCGGCCAGGATCAGGGCCAGGGCCAGGGCGCGCTGGCCCTCGGGGGCGCGGGCGGGGGTTCCTCTCGTCTTCCTCGCGTGGGGGCGCGGGTTTTCTGGGCTCTCTGGGATCTGTGGGTCGGGTGGGTTCTTTGTGGTCATCGCGTCACGATCGCCCGGGGGCGCGGCGGGGGCATGAGCGTTCGTACTCACCTCGTGGTGGGTGGGCTTCGGGTGCTCGGCCGGTCGTGGGTGCCGTTGGGTCCTCCGGGGCGGCGGTCCGCGCGGGTGGGGTGGCCGGCGCCGGGTTCCGGGTGGCTCTCCGGAGCGGACGGGACCAGGGCGGGCGGACCGGAGCGGACCGGAGCGGGGCGGGGCGGGGCGGCAGTGGTCGGGTGGTCGGGTGGTCGGGTGGTCGGAGGTTATCCACAGGCTTGGCACAGGCTCGGCGAGGTGGCCGGGCCATCGGGTATAACGGAAGCCAGTTCGACACCATCCGTGGGCGAGGGAAGAGGAGGGCGGCGATGGCGGCACAGCGGTTCGGCAGGCGGCTGCGCCTCGGCCTGCTCGCGATGATCGTCCTGCTCGAACTGCTCTTCGTGGAGAGCGGCGGGCTCGGGGGCGGGATCTCCGCCGCCGTGGCGTTCGCCGTGGCCGCCACCACCGCGGCCGGGGCGGCGCTCGTCGTCTCCGCCGTCATCAGCGCTCGCTCCGCGCCCGCCGTGCCCCGGACCCGAATACGGACGGCGATACGCGACCGCGAGCAGCGCACGGCCTTCCTGCCGCAGCGCGATCCCGACGCCCGGGGGCGGACCAGGCCCCGGGCCCCTGGGAGCGCCCTCGCGGCGACCGCGTAGGGAGCGGCCAGCGGGCCCTTCCGCGCGGGTCGTCATGCCGACTGACACATTCCGGCACGACGAGACCCTTCGGAGGGCTCACCCATGTCCGTTTTCGCCAGCCTGGTCGAGCGCCTGGCCGATCTGCTCCAGCCCCTCTTCGCCGCCTCGGCCACCGCCGCGGCGATCATCCTCTTCACCGCGTTGGTGCGGCTCGCGGTCCATCCCCTGTCCCGGGCCGCCGCCCGGGGGCAGAAGGCCCAGGCCCGGCTCGCTCCCCAGGTCGCCGAATTGCGGAAGAAACACGGCAAGAACCCCGAGCGGCTCCAGCGCGCCATGCTGGAGCTCTACCGCAAGGAGAAGACCTCTCCGGTCGCGGGGTGTCTGCCGAGCCTCTTGCAGCTGCCCGCCTTCTTCGTCCTCTACCACGTCTTCTCCAGCTCCCGGATCGGAGGTGAGCCCAACGAACTGCTGAACCACACGCTCTTCGCCGCGCCCCTCGGCGGCCGCTGGCACGAGGCGCTCGGCGACGGCGGGCCGCTGGGTGGGGCGGGCCTCGTCTATCTCGGGCTGTTCGCTCTCGTCACCGCCGTAGCCGTCTTCAACTACCGCCGGACCAAGCGGCAGATGGCCCAGAATCCGATGCCCGAGGGCGCGCCGGGCATGGGGGCGATGGTCAAGTTCCTGCCGCTGCTCTCCTTCGGCACGCTGGTGACGGTCGCGGTCGTGCCGCTGGCCGCCGCGCTCTACATCGTCACCAGTACCACCTGGTCGGCGGTCGAGAGGGTGCTGCTCTACCGGGACATGCCCACCGCCGGAGCCCTCGCCAATCCGCTGTAGCGAGCACCCTCCTGTAGCGATCACCGTCCGCCGGGTGGGGATGGCGGACGGCGGGCGGCGGACTCCTGGATCAGGGCGGTTGCCAGCGCGGTAGCGCTGCTCTCCCGCCGCTTCCGCCGCCCTGTCGCTTCCGCCGCCCTGTCGCCGCGCCGCCGCGCCGTTCCGTGGATCCGTCGGGCGAGGAGGGTGGGGGCCTGGCCCGGTGGTCCGGTGGCCGGGTGGGGCCGGG
The DNA here is from genome assembly GCF_042800315.1 of Streptomyces sp. NPDC057638. Taxonomy (NCBI): domain Bacteria; kingdom Bacillati; phylum Actinomycetota; class Actinomycetes; order Kitasatosporales; family Streptomycetaceae; genus Streptomyces; species Streptomyces sp. NPDC057638. Next base: position 4,891 of record NZ_JBHVHF010000133.1, on the reverse strand, counting down.
CTGAAGGGCCCGGCCGCTGGGCGCGGTCTTGCGGAGGCCGGTCGGCCTCCTGGACGATCGGCCAGTCCTCCGATGTTCGATGGCCGTCCCCATCGTCCGGGCTCAACACCGAATCGGACTGAGACCGACCGAGACCGACTGACACCAACCGAACGGGAGACAGACCATGAAGCTGCTGCGCGTCGGCGCCCCGGGCGCCGAGCGGCCCGCCCTGCTCGACCGGGACGGCACCACCCTGCGTGACCTCTCCGGGCTGACCGCCGACATCGACGCCGCCCTGCTCGCCGACGGCCCCGCGCTGGCCCGGATCCGGGCCGCCGCGGACGCCGGTGAGCTGCCCGTTCTGCCAGCGGACGGAGTACGGGTCGGCCCGCCCCTGGCCCGGGTCGGCAAGGTGGTCTGCATCGGGCTCAACTATCACGACCACGCCGCCGAGACGGGGGCCCAGCCTCCGGCCGAGCCCGTCATCTTCCTCAAGGCGGCGGACACGGTCGTCGGGCCGTATGACACCGTCCTCGTTCCCCGGGGCAGCCACAAGACCGACTGGGAGATCGAACTCGCGGTGGTCATCGGACGTACCGCGCGTTATCTCGGCGAGGACGAGGACCCGCTCGCCTATGTCGCCGGGTACACGATCTCCCACGATGTCTCCGAGCGGGAGTTCCAGATCGAGCGCGGCGGCACCTGGGACAAGGGCAAGAACTGTGAGACCTTCAACCCGCTGGGGCCCTGGCTGGTGACCGCCGACGAGGTGCCCGATCCGCAGACACTGAGGCTGCGGCTGTGGGTCAACGGCGAGCGTCGGCAGAACGGCTCCACGGCGGATCAGATCTTCCCGGTGCGGGAGGTCGTCCGCTATGTCAGCCGCTTTATGACCCTGTACCCGGGTGATGTCATCAACACCGGCACCCCGGCCGGGGTCGCCCTCGGGCAGCCCGAGCCCAAGCCCTATCTGCGGGCGGGGGACGTGGTGGAGCTGGAGGTCGACGCCCTGGGGCGGCAGCGACAGGAGTTCGCCCAGGCGTGAGGTGGGGTGGAAGGTGAGGACACCGCCCCCGTCTTCATCTCCTCCCGCGTCGCGCTGACTGGCCGGGGTGTGGGTGTGGGTGTGGCCTACAGCTCCACCGTCACCCCGTCCCGCGCCGAGCGGCGCGCCGCCTCCAGGACGTCCAGGACCGCGGCGGCCTCGCCCGCCGGGACCGGTGGTGGTGTGCCGTCGCGCAGGGCGCCGACCAGTGCCGCGTAGTAGGCGGGGTAGTCGCCCGGCAGCGTCTCCACCGGGCGGCCCCCGCCGGTCAGCGGTGACTCACCCGACCCGATCCGGCCCCAGTGGCCCTCCTCCGTCACCCCCCACGGCACACCCGGAGCCGGGCGTTCGCCCGCCCGCAGCGCCGCCTCCTGGGGGTCGAGCCCGTAGCTCACATAGCCCGCCTCGGTGCCCAGGACCCGGAAGCGCGGGCCGAGCTGGGCCGCTGTGGCGCTCGTCCACAGATGGGAGCGGACCCCGCCCGCGTGGGCCAGGGCGAGGAAGGTGTCGTCGTCCGCCTCGGCCCCGGCACGGCGGACATCGGCCTCCGCGTACACCCGTGTGACCGGCCCGAAGAGCGTCAGCGCCTGGTCCACCAGATGGCTCCCCAGGTCGTAGAGGAGTCCGCCGAACTCCTCCGGCGCGCCCGACTCCCGCCAGCCGCCCTTGGGCCGGGGGCGCCACCGCTCGAACCGCGACTCGAACCTCAGCACCTCCCCGAGCGCCCCGCTCCCCACGAGCCGGGCGACGGTACGGAAGTCCCCGTCCCAGCGGCGGTTCTGGAACACCGAGAGCACCAGCCCCCGCTCCGCCGCCAGTGCCTCCAGCCGCCGGGCCTCCGCCGCGGTCCCCGCGACCGGCTTGTCCACGACCACCGCGAGCCCCGCCCGCAGCGCGGCGGTGGCGAGCGGCACATGGGTCCGGTTCGGCGAGGCGATCACCACCAGGTCGAGCCCGCTGGACCACAGACCGTCGACATCGGCGGAGTCCACCAGACGTGCCTCGGGGAACCGCGCCCGGACCAGTTCCCGGCGTTCGGGGGCCGACGTCACGATCGTGTCGAGGACCAGACCGGGGGTGGCCGCGATCAGCGGGGCGTGGAAGAAGGCGCCCGCCGTGCCGTAGCCGATGAGCCCGACCCGCAGCGGCGGCACGGGGCTGGTGGGGAAGTCATGAGTGCCCGTCATGGCCGCCACTCAACCAAAGCCGGGCGCCGGTCCGCACGTATGCCGTCCTGGATCTGTCCTGGACGGATGGGCATTTCTGGGATGGCTGAGTTTTCTGGGGTGGATGAGCTTCCCGGGTCGCACCGGCCGGAGCGGGCCGGGTGTGTCGTCTCGGTGTGTTCGTATGACGATCCGATGATGCGCCAATAGGGCGGACTTGCGCCGCTGTTCGGGGCCGTCCGGTCGGGGTGCCGGGTCCGCGCTCCGCCGTCGTGGGCATGCGTGAGCAGGACGGAAGCAGAACGGAAGCAGTACGCGCCGCACAGGTCCCCACAGAGCGAAGGTCCCCCATGCGACCGCCCACCGCCCTCGCCCTCGGTGTCATCGCGGCCACCCTCGGCGTGGTCAGTGCCCTGGTGCCGTCCGAGACCGCCGTCGCCGAGTCACGGCAGCCCCGCTGCGGCGCGGTCTCCGGGGCGGTCTTCCCGATCGATACGGAGATGAGGGGCGGGCCGACGGTCCACCACCCGGGCAAGGGGTTCCGGGAGTGGGCGGTCGATCTCGCCAACACCACCGGGAAGGGCTGTGCCAACGTCCACCCCGTGATCGTCTTCACCCCCCGGGACCGGGGCTTCACCACGGCCCGGGTGACGGTGGAGTTCTACGACCAGGCCCGGGCCCGCTGGCGGCCCGCCGAGCTGGAGACCACCTCGGAGGACGAGGTGATCGCGATCCTGGACGGCGCCGGGACCGGTGGTTTCGCCGTACCGGCGCGTGCCACGGTGACCGTACGGGTGCGGCTGGCCCTCCGCGCCGACACTCCGCCCAACCAGGTCACCGTCAACGCCGCGATCGTGCAGCGGCGCGGCGACGACGGTGACTGGGTCGGGGAGTCGGGCGAGTACCGCTTCGCCGTCCTCGACGACCGCGGCTACGGCGCCACCGTCACCGACGATGAGCTGGCCACCACCGGACCCACCTCCCTGCGCCGCCTCGGGATCGCGCTCGGCACGGTGCTGTGCGGTGGCGGGGTGCTGGTGGTGGCCTCGTGGCGGCTGCGGAGGTGGCGGGCGCGCCGCTGAACGGCCCCGGGCCTACACCCCGCGGCATACCCCCGGGCCTACGCCCCGCATACGCCCCGGCTCACGCGCCCCGGCCCAGACGCCGCTGTCCCACAGTCCTGGCCGGACCCCGGCCGCCCCGCCGCCGGACCCCGGCCGCTCTCCGTCGAACCCCGGCCCCCGGGCCGAACCTCAGCGCACCCTCCGCCGAACCCCCGCCCCGGCCAGACCTCAGCCCCGCCGAACCCCCGCCCGCCCCCGCTCTCCGAGCGAGACCGCCCCCGCTGTCCCGGCGAGACCGCCCCCGCTCTCCGAGCGAGACCGCCCCGGGGCCGCCCGCGTGTCTCCGGCGGCCCCGCCGCTCCCCGGCAGCCCCGCCCGAACCACAGCTCGCGTGCGCGACCAGGCCGGATGTCCGCCGTGCTGACTAGGCTGGGGGCGTCGGGGTGACACAGCGCGGTGCCTCCGGCACCACCACAACCCGCGTACCTCGTACGCCCGCGCCCTACGGCAGGAGTTCCCTTGATGGCAGAGCGCAAGCCGATCGAATCCTGGCTGACCGACATGGATGGCGTCCTCATCCACGAGGGGGTGCCGATCCCCGGCGCCGACGCCTTCCTCCGGAAGCTGCGGGAGACCGGCAAGCCCTTCCTGGTGCTCACCAACAACTCCATTTACACCCCCCGCGATCTGCACGCCCGTCTCGCCCGGATGGGGCTGGACGTGCCGGTGGCGAACATCTGGACCTCCGCGCTGGCCACCGCCCAGTTCCTGGACGACCAGCGTCCGGGCGGTACCGCCTATGTCATCGGCGAGGCGGGGCTCACCACCGCCCTCCACGACATCGGCTACGTCCTCACCGACCACGACCCGGACTATGTCGTGCTCGGCGAGACCCGTACGTACAGCTTCGAAGCCCTCACCAAGGCGATCCGGCTGATCAACGGCGGCGCCCGGTTCATCTGCACCAACCCCGACGAGACCGGTCCCTCCACCGAGGGACCGCTGCCCGCCGCCGGTTCCGTGGCCGCGCTGATCACCAAGGCCACCGGCAAGGACCCGTACTTCGCCGGGAAGCCCAACCCGCTGATGATGCGGACCGGGCTCAACACCATCGGCGCGCACTCCGAGACCAGCGCGATGATCGGCGACCGGATGGACACCGACGTCCTGGCCGGTCTGGAGGCCGGGATGGAGACCTTCCTGGTGCTCACCGGGGTGACCACCCCGGCCGATATCGACCGCTACCCCTTCCGTCCGTCCACGGTCGTCGACTCCATCGCCGACCTGGTCGAGCGGATCTGAGACCGCCGGGCCGCCGGTCCGCGGCCGGTCCAGGACCCGCGGGGAACGGCCGTCCTGGACCGCCGGGGCGCGCCCGCCGTTCCCGTTCGGAGTACTCCGGCCACCCCCGCGGATGCGAAACCGGGCCACACGCGTGAATCTTGCCTTGCAGGAGGTTCACGATGCGTACCTGGTCGACAGCGTTCCGTGAGACGTTCCGTGAGGCGTTTCGTCAGGCGCTCCGCCGCGGGCTCCGCGACGGATGTGCACGGTGCCGCCGGTGCGGTAGCCGCGCAGCTGCGACATGTTCAGCGTCTCGGCGACCACACCCTGGCCCGCGAACGCCGCGTCAC
>NZ_JBHVHF010000132.1:0-21202 GCF_042800315.1 Streptomyces sp. NPDC057638 | reverse complement strand
GGTAAGGGGCGCTCCTTCATAGGGAGCGCCCCTTACTTATTCCAGTGTCAGGCTGCGCAGCACCAGGCCGGTCGCGGGCTTGGGCCCGAAGGACGTGGACTTGCGGGGCATGGTCACGCCCTTGCGCGCCAGTTCCCGTACGACCTCTTCATGGACCGGATGCATCAGCACCGCCGTACCGCCGTCGCGTTCCGCCTTGGCGACCGCGGCGGCGGTGTCATGGATGTACGCGATCTGGTCCGGGGTGTCGGGGACGCGCCAGACATGGTCCAGCAGGGTCGAGTGCAGGACGGTCGCGTCCAGGGTCCGCCATGCCTCGGGGCGGTCCGGCCGGACGGTACGGGAGAGCAGCTCAGGACTGGGGCGGTCGAGCAGATGGAACGAGCCGTCCCCCGCGAGCAGGAAGGCGTTGGACCCGGCCGCCGCGGCGGCCAGTTCCTCCAGTGCCTCGGGCAGCGCCAGATCGAGACGGCGCACCCGGAACGCGCCGCCGAGCGCCGCCAGCGCGTCACGGACGGGGAGCCGGTGGAGCAGCCGGTGGATCGCGCGGACCCGCAGCGGATAGCGGGCGGTGTCGACGAGCAGGACCAGTCCGTAGTTCCACGGTCCGGGCGCGGTGTGCTCGGAGCGCAGTCGCAGATAGGTCGCCCAGCGGTGGTGACCATCGGCGATCAGGGCCTGGCGGTCGGTCAGATCGGCGGCGACCTGGTCGAGTTCGGCGGGGTCGGTGAGGGACCAGAGCCGGTGGCGGAAGCCGTCCTCGGTGGTGGTGGCGAGCAGCGGCGGGCGCTCGACGGTCCGGTCGATGACGGCGCTCACGCCGGTGGGTTCGCCCATGCTCCGGTAGGTGAACAGAAGTGGTTCGAGGTTGGCGTCCGTGGTGCGCATCAGGGCGGCGCGGTCGGCGACGATGTCCGCCATCACGTCCTCGTGGGGCAGTACGGCGCCCTCCGAGGGTTCGGAGAGCGCGAGCGCGCCGATGATCCCGCGCTGGAGCATGTCGTCGCGCCGCTGCTCGTACACATAGAGGGCGGGTTCCGGATCGGCGGCGAGGACGCCGTCGGAGAGCCAGCGGGCGAGGGTGTCGGCGGCCTTGCGGTGGCGTTCGCCGGGGGTGCTCGCCTGGGGGAGGATCAGCCGGACGATGTTGTACGGATCGGCGGACTCCAGGTGGTGCAGCCCGTCCGGCCTGACCACGACGTCGTACGGGGGCGAGGTCACGGCGGCGAGTGAGCCGACCCGTTCGGGGACGTACCGCAGTCCACGGAAGGGGATCAGTCGCAGACCGTCATGGGCCTTCCTACCGTCGGTATTCATCCGAGCATCGTAAGTGGGGCCGGGGATGGGTGATGATCGGGGGAGTGACACCGATCGAGGGGCAGGACGGATGAGCCAGCGGAGCAGGACCCGGCCGGAGGCGAGCGCGACGGCGCTGAGCGAGGCGTACGACACCGCGCTGCTGGATCTGGACGGTGTGGTGTACGCGGGCGGTGAGGCCATCGCGTACGCCGTGGAGTCCTTGCTCGCGGCGCGCGACGGCGGGATGCGGCTGGCGTACGTGACAAACAACGCGCTGCGGCCGCCGGAGGTGGTGGCCGGGCACATCACCGAGCTGGGGGTGCCCACCGACCCGGCCGATGTCATCAACTCCGCGCAGGCGGTCGCCCGGCTGATCGCCGAGACGGTGCCCGCCGGGTCGCGGGTCCTGGTGGTCGGCGGGGAGGGGCTGCGGGTCGCGCTGCGGGAGCGGGGGCTGGTGCCCGTGGAGTCCGCGGAGGACGACCCGGCGGCCGTGGTGCAGGGGTACGGCGGGCCCGACCTGGCATGGGGGCGGTTCGCCGAGGCCTGTTACGCCATCGCGCGGGGCGTGCCGTGGTTCGCCTCCAACACGGATCTGACGATTCCCAGCGCCCGGGGGATCGCGCCGGGCAATGGTGCCGCCGTGGAGGTGGTGCGGATCGCGACGGGCGCCGAGCCGAGGGTGGCGGGCAAGCCGCTGCCGCCGATGCACCGCGAAACGATTCTCCGGACCGGGGCCCGGCGCCCGCTGGTGGTGGGGGACCGGCTGGACACCGATATCGAGGGCGCCATCAACGGTGGGGTCGACTCGCTGCTGGTGCTGACCGGCGTCACGGATGTGGCGACCCTGCTGGCCGCGCCGCCGCGGCACCGGCCGACCTTCGTGGACGCGGATCTGCGCGGGATGCTGACCGGGCAGCCGGAGGTACGGGTCGAGGACGGGGCGTCGCTCTGTGGCGGCTGGACGGCGTCGGCGCGGGACGGGGAACTGACCCTGGCCGGCGACGGGGACTCCTTGGACGGGGTACGGGCGCTGTGCGGGGCGGCCTGGTCGGCGGCGGGCGACGGGGCCTGTGCGCTGGACGCGGGGAAGGCGCTGTCGCGGCTGGGGACTGTCGGAATGGCCTAGGCTCGGGTGCCCCCACTTCTGGGCCCTGCGGCGGGCCGGGGTGGGGGTGCCCCCGTGAAGTCGGGGGAGTGTCCCCTGTGGCCCCGGTGCGGGCCCCAGCGTGTGTCGGTGCGGGCGTCGGTTCGCTCCGGGCCTGGTCGTACGGAGGCGTCCCGAGTCGCGCCTGGCGGGTATGGGGGCCGCCCTTCGGGCCTGGCGGCCCCGGCACCGGCCTCGCCCCCCGACCCAGCCGGATCCCCGCGCGGCACCCTGGGTCTGTAGGAGCCCGGAGGCCCCGAAGGCATAGAAGGTAGGGTTACCTAACCTGTGCGCCGGGGTGGATGGAGGCGTACGGGAACGAGGGCGGCCGGCCCCGTCGGCCGGGAGCCAGCGACCCAGGAGAACCAGCACCATGCAGCGCCTCACCGCGGAATCGGTCACTCTCGGCTATGACCAGCGGATCATCGCCGAGAACCTGTCGGTGGAGATCCCCGACCACTCCTTCACGGTGATCGTCGGCCCCAACGCCTGCGGCAAGTCCACCCTGCTGCGGGCCCTGTCACGGATGCTCAAGCCGACCCGGGGGCGGGTGCTGCTCGACGGGCGGGCGATCCACGCCATGCCCGCGAGGAAGGTCGCGAAGACGCTCGGGCTGCTGCCGCAGACGTCGATCGCGCCGGACGGGATCACCGTCGCCGATCTCGTGGCGCGTGGCCGCTATCCGCACCAGGGACTGCTGCGGCAGTGGTCGCCGGAGGACGAGCGGATCGTACGCGAGTCCATGGACGCGACCGGTGTGGGCGAACTGGCCGAGCGCTCGGTGGACGAGCTGTCCGGCGGGCAGCGGCAGCGGGTGTGGATCGCCATGGCGCTGGCGCAGCAGACGCCGTTGCTGTTGCTGGACGAGCCGACGACCTTCCTCGATATCCAGCACCAGATCGACGTGCTCGACCTGTGCGCCGAGTTGCACGAGAACCAGGGGCGCACCCTGGTCGCCGTCCTGCACGATCTCAACCAGGCCGCCCGCTACGCCAGCCATCTCATCGCCCTGCACGGGGGCAAGGTCGTCGCCGAGGGCGCGCCGTCGGAGGTCGTCACCGCCGAGCTGGTGGAGCGGGTCTTCGGTGTGCGCAGCCAGGTCATCGAGGACCCTGAGTCGGGGACGCCGCTGGTGGTGCCGGTGGCGCGGCGGCGGGCGGGGGCGGGGCGCTGAGCCTCGGTTCCGGGCGCCTCGGCGGCGCGCTGGTCCTGATGCCGCGATGCCCCGGCGCCGCGATGTCTCGATGGAGTACGGGTGGTCGAGCCGGTATGCCGGGGGTGGCCCGGGGCAGGGAGGGGCCGGCCGGTCGGAGCCGGGCTCAGAGCAGGGCGCGCAACCGGAGCAGATCGCGGAATCCGGCCTCCAGCCGCACCCGGCCCGCTCCCCACGCCTTGGCGAAGTTCAGCTCGCCGTCGACCATCGCCACGAGGTCGTCACCGGTCATCGCCAGCCGTATCTGCGCCTTGTCGCGCGGTGGGCCAGGATGGCTGTCGGCCACCTCGATCCGGCCCTCCCGCAGTCGGCCGGTGAAGGTGAGGTCCAAGTCCTTGATGTGGCAACTGAGGGACCGGTCGAGCGCCGCCGCACCTCGCACGTCGTCGTTCGCGCCGGTGAGGTTGTCGGAGAGTCTGGTGAGCGCGTCGCGGCACTCTTCTGCTGTCGCCATCGTGACCGACCGTACCGCAGGGCTTCGGGGTAGCGTCAGCGCATGAGTGATGCGAAGCCGGGGGGCGAGGGAGTCTCAACCAGTCTGTCCGGATTTGACGGTGAGGTTGTCGAGACCAGGGGGATTACTGCGACGACAGGGGCCAGTGAGAGCGGAGAGGTCTCCCGGAGGGATGGGAGCGATGGACGTGTCGCCTTGAGTCCCGCCCCGCCTTCCGCCGCCGCTCCGGAGGTCGTCGCTCCGAAACCGTCCGCTCCCGAGGCCGTCGCTCCGGAGTCAGCGGTTCCGAAGCCGTCCGCTCCGAAGCCGTCCGCTCCGAAGCCGTCCGCTCCGGAGTCAGCGGTTCCGGAGGCCCGCCGTGAACCGGGCGGTGACGCGGTGCCCGGCCCCGTGGTCCCCGGTTCCGGCCGTCCGGACGCGCCCGGCGCCCGCCCCGACACCGTCCCCGGCGCCCGTTCCGACACTCCACCTGGGGAATCCGCCGTATCCGCCGCGTCCAGCGACCCCGGCGCCCCCGCTCCGCTCGGTGTCGAACGCCGCCTCACCCGGGACCCCGCCGTCGACGCCCTGCTGGAGCGGCTCGCCGATGTCGACCACCTCCCTGCCGAGGGGCATCTGGAGGTGTACGAGGATGTACACCGGGGGTTGCGCGACGCACTGACCGCGCTCGACGCCCGACCGGGATCCGCGCCCGCCCCCGTACCACCGGGGCGCGGGCCCTCGTACGACCACAGGAGATGAACCGAACGTGGCAGGAGCCGCCCGCCGCCGCCTCGACGCCGAGCTGGTACGCAGGAGCCTCGCGCGCTCGCGCGAGCACGCCAGCCAGCTGATCGCCGCGGGGCGGGTGACCGTCGGCGGCGCCGTCGCGACCAAGCCCGCGACCCAGGTGGAGACCAGCGCGGCGATCGTCGTCACCGCCGACGACGGCGATCCCGACTACGTCTCGCGCGGCGGGCACAAGCTCGCCGGCGCGCTCGCCGCCTTCGTACCGCTCGGACTGCGGGTCGAGGGACGGCGGGCGCTGGATGCCGGGGCCTCGACCGGTGGGTTCACCGATGTCCTGCTGCGCTCGGGCGCCGCGCACGTCATGGCCGTCGACGTCGGCTACGGCCAGCTGGCGTGGTCCCTCCAGAGCGATGACCGGGTCACCGTCAAGGACCGCACCAATGTCCGCGAGCTGACCGTGGAGGCCCTTGACGGTGAGCCGGTGGACCTGGTGGTGGGCGACCTCTCCTTCATTCCGCTGGGGCTGGTGCTGCCCGCGCTGGTGCGCTGTGCCCGGCCGGATGCCGATCTGGTGCTGATGGTCAAACCTCAGTTCGAAGTGGGTAAGGAGAGACTGGGGAGCGGGGGCGTCGTGCGCAGCACCGAGCTGCGCAAGGAAGCGGTGCGGACCGTGGCCCGGCAGGCCGCTGAGCTCGGTCTGGGCGTGCTGGGCGTCACCGCCAGCCCACTGCCCGGCCCGTCGGGGAACGTCGAGTACTTCCTCTGGCTGCGCTCCGGGGCCCCCGAGCTGGACCTGGCGGATGTCGATCGTGCAGTGGCGGAGGGACCTCGTTGACCACACCAGCAGCGACACCAGCGCGCACCGTCTTCCTGCTCGCGCACACCGGGCGGCCTGCGGCGATCCGCAGCGCCGAGCTGGTGGTGCAAGGGCTGCTCCGCAGTGGCGTGCGGGTGCGCGTCCTCGCCGCCGAGGCGCAGGACCTGCCGCTCCCGCCGTCGGTCGAGACCGTGACGGGGGCGACCCCCGGCGCCCTGGAGGGCTGCGAACTGCTGGTGGTCCTCGGGGGCGACGGGACCCTGTTGCGGGGCGCCGAGTTCGCACGGGCCTCGGGGGTGCCGATGCTCGGGGTCAACCTGGGGCGGGTCGGCTTTCTCGCCGAGGCCGAGCGCGACGACCTCGACAAGGTCGTCGACCGGGTCGTCACCCGCGCCTACGAGGTCGAGGAGCGGATGACCATCGACGTCGTCGTGCACAGCAACGGCGATATCGTCCACCGCGACTGGGCTCTCAACGAGGCCGCGGTCCAGAAGGTCTCGCCCGAGCGCATGCTGGAGGCGGTGCTGGAGATCGACGGCCGCCCGGTGACGGCGTTCGGCTGTGACGGGATCGTCTGCGCCACCCCGACCGGGTCGACGGCGTACGCGTTCTCGGCGGGCGGGCCGGTGGTCTGGCCCGAGGTGGAGGCGTTGCTGATGGTCCCGATCAGCGCCCACGCCCTCTTCGCCAAGCCGCTGGTGACCGCGCCGACCTCGGTGCTCGCCGTGGAGATCCAGCCGCACACCCCCCACGGGGTGCTCTGGTGCGACGGCCGCCGGACGGTGGAGCTGCCGCCCGGGGCCCGGGTGGAGGTCCGCAGGGGAGCGGTCCCGGTCCGGCTGGCGCGGCTGCACCACGCCTCGTTCACCGACCGGCTGGTGGCGAAGTTCGCGCTGCCCATCTCGGGGTGGCGGGGCGCGCCGCCCCAGCGCTGAGGCGAACGGGAGGCGGGCCCTGACCGCGGTGTGAGGGCCCGGTCCTCCCGTACGCGTGCCGTACCGGTGTGTCCGGTCCTCCCGCAGTCGTGCACGTGTGCGGCGCGCGGGCCCCGCGTACGCCGGTTTCCGGCCCACCACCGCCGCGCGGACGGCCGCCCCAGGACCGGCGTACGTCCGTTCCGGCCCCGGCACGCGCGTGCGAGGGGTGGGTCTGCGTCGCGCCGCCGAGGCGAAACCTCGTATGGTCGTGTCCGTGTTGGAGGAGATGAGGATACGGTCGCTCGGCGTCATCGACGACGCGGTCGTCGAGCTGTCGCCCGGTTTCACCGCGGTGACGGGTGAGACAGGCGCGGGCAAGACCATGGTCGTCACCAGCCTCGGGCTGCTGCTCGGCGGACGGGCCGACCCGGCCCTGGTGCGGATCGGCGCCCGGTCGGCGGTGGTGGAGGGCCGGATCGGGGTGCGCGCCGGGGCGCCCGCCGCCGTACGGGCCGAGGAGGCCGGGGCCGAACTCGATGACGGCGCCCTGCTCATCAGCAGGACCGTGTCGGCCGAGGGCCGCTCCCGGGCCCATCTGGGCGGGCGGTCCGTGCCGGTCGGTGTCCTCGCCGAACTCGCCGACGACCTCGTCGCCGTCCACGGCCAGACCGACCAGCAGGGCCTGCTGCGCCCGGCGCGCCAGCGCGAGGCCCTCGACCGGTACGCGGGCACGGCCGTCAGCGGCCCGCTCTCCGACTACGCGAGCGCCTACCGCGGGCTGCGCGCCGTCGCCGTCCACCTGGAGGAGCTGACCACCCGGGCCCGCGAACGCGCCCAGGAGGCCGATCTGCTGCGCTTCGGCCTGGACGAGATCGCCGCCGTCGAGCCCAAGGCCGGTGAGGACGTGGAGCTGGCGGCCGAGGCCGAACGCCTCGGCCACGCGGAGGCGCTGGCCTCCGCCGCCTCGGTGGCCCACACGACGCTGGCGGGCCACCCCGAGTCCCCCGAGGACATCGCCGCGACCACCCTGGTCGCCGGGGCCACCCGGGCGCTGGAGTCGGTGCGCGGCCACGATCCCGCGCTCGCCGTGCTCGCCGACCGGATGGGCGAGATCGCCATCCTGCTCGCGGATGTCTCCGGCGATCTCGCCGGTTACGCCGACCACCTCGACGCGGATCCGCGGCGGCTGTCAGCCGTGGAGGAGCGCCGGGCCGCCCTGTCGCTGCTGATCCGCAAGTACGGAGACGGTGACCGTGGCGTCGAGGGCGTCCTGGCCTGGGCCGAGCACGGTGCCGCCCGGCTCACCGAACTCGACGGGGACGACGAGCGCATCGGCGAGCTGGAGCGCGAGCGGGACGCGTTGCGCGGGGAGCTCTCCGTCCTCGCGCAGACCCTGACCGAGGCCCGTACCGAGGCGGCGGCCCGGTTCGCCGCCGCCGTCACCGCCGAGCTGGCCTCGCTGGCGATGCCGCACGCGCGGGTCACGTTCGCGGTCGGCCAGAGCGAGTGCGCGGACGCGGCCGAGGGCGTGGAGGTCGGTGGCCGCGCGGTGGCGTACGGACCGTACGGAGCCGATGAGGTCGAACTGCTCCTCGCCCCCCACCCGGGGGCGCCGCCCCGGCCCATCGCCAAGGGCGCCTCGGGCGGTGAGCTGTCGCGGGTGATGCTCGCGGTGGAGGTGGTCTTCGCCGGGACCGACCCCGTGCCGACCTATCTCTTCGACGAGGTGGACGCCGGAGTCGGCGGCAAGGCGGCCGTCGAGATCGGCCGCCGGCTGGCGAAGCTGGCCAGGACCGCGCAGGTCGTCGTCGTGACCCATCTGCCGCAGGTGGCGGCCTTCGCCGACCGTCAGCTGCTGGTGGAGAAGACCAACGACGGCTCGGTGACGCGCAGCGGTGTCACCGTCCTGGAAGGCGAGGACCGGGTGCGCGAGCTGTCGCGGATGCTCGCGGGCCAGGAGGACTCCGAGACCGCCCGTGCTCATGCCGAGGAACTGCTGGCGACCGCGCGCGCCGACATCTGAGCGGCGGATCCGCTGACCGGCGACTGATCGCCGGGCGATATGTGGGTGAGCGGTTCCGCCTCCCCCGGGTCCGCTTCCCCGGTTCCGCTCCTGGGGCGGACGTGCCCGTTCGCTCGCTCCTCACGGTCTCCGCGCGGCGGCCACGGGATCCCCGGCCCCGCCCGGGGCCGGTGGGGTCGGGCCGGTCAGCGGGCTGACGGCTCTCCCGCCCGGGAGTCGCCGCCCGCGATCGGATGCCCGTGCCCGTGCCGTCCGGCCCGGTACGGGCCCGTCCTCCGGTCGCACCGCTCACCCGTGTGGGTGATAGCGGGGAGCCGGTGCCCGGGGCCCCGGGGGGAGCCGGTCCCGGAACGCGCGTACGGACTGGCATCCTTGGCGGGTGGCACAGCTTCGTACGGTCCAAGTCCTGGGCGACGGCGGCGTGGGCGGCGGCGCGCACGTCAGATGGCTGGCGGACGGGCTGGCCGCGCGGGGGGTGGCGGTGAGCGTCTGCGCTCCCGCCAGGCTGGCGCCGCTCTTCCGTGACCTCCCCGACCTCCCCGGCACCGGGGTGCGGTTCGCGCCGGTGCCCCCGCGCGGTGATCCCCGGGCCGTCCACGCGCTCCGCCGCGCCTGCTCCGGCGCCGACCTCGTCCATGTCCACGGTCCCTACACGGCCGCCTGGGCCGCCGTCGCCCTCCGCGGCACGCGGATCCCCCTGGTCGTCACCTGGCACACCGGCGCCCCGGCGACGGGTGTCCGGGGGCGGCTGCTGGGGCTGCTGGAGCGCGGGGCCGCCCGGTCGGCGGCGGTGGTGCTGGGGACCTGCTCGGAACTGGTCGACCGGGCCCGCCACCACGGCGCCCGGGACGCCCGGCTCGCCCCGGTCGCCCTCCCCCGCTCGCGTACCCGGCCGGAACCGGACCGCGCCGACGGCGGCAAGACCCGCGCGGAACTCGGTCTGCTCGACCGTCCGATGGTGATGGCCGTCGGCAGCCTGGTCCCCGGCCGGGGGTACGACACCCTGCTCACCGCCTCCGCCGCGTGGCGGGCGCTGGAGCCCACGCCGCTGGTGGTCATCGCGGGGGAGGGGCCCGAGCGTGCGGCGCTACGGCTGCGGATCGCCGCCGACGATCTGCCGGTCCGGCTGCTCGGCAGCCGTGAGGACGTCCTCGACCTTCTCGCCGCCGCCGATGTCGCGGTGCTCACCAGCCGCTGGGAGGCCCGCTCGCTGCTGGCCCAGGAGGCGCTCCGGCTGGGGGTGCCCCTGGTGGCCACGGCCGTCGGCGGGGTCCCCGAACTCGTCGGGGACGCGGCCGAGCTGATCCCGTACGGTGACGCCGACGCCCTCGCCGGGGCCGTCTCGGGGCTGCTGGCCGATCCCGGGCGCCGGGACGCGCTGGTCCGGGCGGGCCGGGCCCAGGCCGACCGCTGGCAGACGGAGGACGAGACCGTCGCCCATGTGCTGAGCGTCTATGACGAGGTCGCGGCCCGGTTCCCCCGGGGATGAGCTTCCGGGGGATCAGCCCACATGGCGGCGCGCCCGCAGCGCCAGGCTCAGCGTCAGTACCACCTGGGGATCGTCCAGGTCCGCGCCCACCAGCTCCGAGATCCGGGCCAGCCGGTTGTAGAGGGTCTGGCGGTTGAGGTGCAGCTCACGGGCGGTCTCCGCCTTGCGGCCCGCATGGGTCAGATAGCTCTCCAGGGTCGGCAGCAGCGGGGGCCGGGCGGTGGCGTCGTGGTCGCGCAGCGGGCCGAGGGCGCGGTCGACGAACGCCGCCAGATCGGGGTGGTCGCGCAGCCGCCAGAGCAGGAGTTCGGTGTCCAGGCGCCGGGCGTCGTACCAGGGGCGGTCGGGCAGGCCCCGCGCGGCCGTCGCCGTGTCGGCGGCGTGCCGCAGCGCGGCGGGCATCCGCTCCCAGCCGCCGGGGATGCCGATGACGACCACCGGCCGGTCCAGGCCCGCGCGTTCGGCGCCCGTGCGCAGGGCGGTGGCGACCCGGTCGGCGACGGTGGCGCGCTCGGCGGCCGAGCGGAGCCCGAGCAGCAGCGGCACCCGGCCCTCCACCGGGCGGACGCCCAGCAGCGCCGGGACGCCGACACCGGACAACTCCTCCTGTACCGCGTGGGCGAGGGCGGGCCAGGCTCCCGGCGGCGCGTCCAGCCGCATCACGACCGGCAGCAGGGGTCCGTCGCCGGGCCGGAAGCCCAGCACCCGGGCCTGGGCGGGCGCGTCCCCGGCGGCGACCCGGTCCTCGGCGAGATCGGTCAGGAAGTCACCACGGCCCCGCGCGGCCAGCTCCTCCTCCTGACGGGCCTGCATCAGCACCACCGCCAGCAGCCCGGCCGCCCGCTCGGCCGCCATCCGGTGCACCGGCAGCGGGGGCGCGGTGACGGCGGAGAGCACCAGGACGGCCCGGTCGGAGGCGCCGCCCCCGCCGCCGGGCACCGGGACCAGGACGGTACCGGCCGGTGGGGACTCCCGTACGCTCCGCTGCCCCCGCAGCCCCTCCCAGACCTGGAGCGGATCGGCGCCGCCGTCCCCGCCGGGGCCGGGGCCCGCCGCGTAGAGCAGCCGTCCCTCGGCGGACTCCAGGAAGACCGGGTTGCCGGTGAACTCCGCCAGGATGCCCAGCACCCGGGGGATCCCGCCGCCGCCGAGCAGCTCCCGGGTACAGCGCCGGTGGACGTCCTCCGCGCGGCGCAGCAGCGTGTAGTGGCCGTTGACGATCTCGGTGTGGATCTCCTCGGTGACGGAGACGAACGGCACCTCGCGATGGAGCTGGACCAGGGGGAGACCGGCGGCGCGGGCGCTGTCCACGATCGCGGCGGGCAGCCGTCCCAGCCGCGGGCCCAGCTCCACCACCAGCGCGGCGATGCCCCGTTCCGCCAGCCGCCGGACGAAGGCCCGCTGCTCGGCCGGGCGGGAGCCCAGGCCGAGGCCGGTGGTCAGCAGCAGTTCGCCGCCCTTGAGGAGGGAGGCGATATGCGGGACCTCGCCCGCGTGGACCCAGCGCACGGTCCGCTGGAGCCGGTCGGCCCCGACGACGACCTCCGGCAGCCCGGAACGGAGTGCGGGCAGTTCCAGCGCCCGTCGTACGGTGATGCCGCCCTGCGGCTCGCCCTGGCTCTCCACGGAACTGTCGCCTCGTGCTCTCGGTCGTACGGTACGGAGCTCTGGACGCTACCCGCTGGTGCCCAAAGCCGACAGTGCCGGGCGAGCCCCGACGAAACCGGGCGATTCTTTCCGTACGGGTACGGATACGGGGTGCTGGATTCCGTGGCTGGTCCGTGGACGACGGACGGCCCCGGTCCCACCCGGGTACGGGGATGGGACCGGGGCCGTCATGACCGGGTTCGGCGGGGCCGGAGCCAGGTCGTCTCCTGGGGACCCTGGCGGGCTCCCTAACCGCCGTAGGCGCCCGAGGCGGTGAGCCGCAGGGCCGTGTCGATCAGCGGCACATGGCTGAACGCCTGCGGGAAGTTGCCCACCTGGCGCTGGAGCTTGGAGTCCCACTCCTCGGCGAGCAGCCCCAGGTCATTACGGAGGGCCAGCAGCTTCTCGAAGAGCTTGCGGGCCTCGTCGACCCGGCCGATCATCGCGAGGTCGTCCGCCATCCAGAACGAGCAGGCGAGGAAGGCGCCCTCGTCGCCCTCCAGTCCGTCGACGCCCGCGTGCTCCCCGGCGGTCGGATAGCGCAGGATGAAGCCGTCCTCGGTGGACAACTCGCGCTGGATCGCCTCGATGGTGCCGATGACCCGCTTGTCGTCCGGGGGCAGGAAGCCCATCTGCGGGATGAGCAGCAGGGAGGCGTCCAGCTCCTTGGAGCCGTAGGACTGGGTGAAGGTGTTGCGCTCCCGGTCGTACCCCTTCTCGCAGACATCGCGGTGGATGTCGTCGCGCAGGGTCCGCCAGCGCTCCAGCGGGCCGTCGGCGTCGCCGGACTCGATCAGCTTGATGGTCCGGTCGACGGCGACCCAGGCCATCACCTTGGAGTGGACGAAGTGGCGGCGCGGGCCGCGCACCTCCCAGATGCCCTCGTCCGGCTCGTTCCAGTGGTCCTCCAGATAGCGGATCAGCTTGAGCTGGAGCAGGGAGGCGTAGTCATTGCGGGCGAGGCCGGTCATATGGGCCAGGTGCAGGGCCTCGATGGTCTCGCCGTAGACATCGAGCTGGAGCTGGTGGGCGGCGCCGTTGCCGACGCGGACGGGGACGGAGTCCTCGTACCCGGGGAGCCAGTCCAGCTCGGCCTCGCCCAGTTCGCGCTCGCCCGCGATGCCGTACATGATCTGGAGGTTCTCCGGGTCGCCCGCGACCGCGCGCAGCAGCCACTCCCGCCAGGAGCGGGCCTCCTCGCGGTAGCCGGTGCGCAGCAGGGAGGAGAGGGTGATGGCGGCGTCCCGCAGCCAGGTGTAGCGGTAGTCCCAGTTCCGTACGCCGCCGATCTCCTCGGGGAGCGAGGTGGTGGGGGCGGCGACGATCCCCCCGGTGGGCGCGTAGGTGAGCGCCTTCAGCGTGATCAGGGAGCGGATCACGGCCTCACGGTAGGGGCCGTGGTACGTACAGTGGTCGACCCACTCGCGCCAGAAGTCCTCGGTCGCCTCCAGCGACGCCTCGGGCTCCGGCAGCGCGGGCGGCTGGTGGTGGGAGGGCTGCCAGCTGATGGTGAAGGCGATACGGTCCCCCGGCGCGACGGTGAAGTCGGCGTAGGTGGTCAGGTCCTTGCCGTAGGTCTCCGCCTCGGTGTCCAACCAGACCGAGTCGGGTCCGGCGACCGCCACGGTACGGGTGTCGACCTTGTGGACCCAGGGGACGACCCGCCCGTACGAGAAGCGCATCCGCAGCGCGGAGCGCATCGGCACCCGGCCGCTGACGCCCTCCACGATCCGGATGAGCTGGGGTGCGCCGTCACGCGGCGGCATGAAGTCCACCACCCGGACCGTGCCGCGCGGTGTGTCCCACTCCGACTCCAGGATCAGGGAGTCCCCCCGGTACCGGCGCCGATGGGCCGTGGGCGGCTCCTCGTGCCCGGCGTGGGCGGGTCCCAGTCTCCAGAAACCGTGCTCCTCGGTTCCGAGCAGCCCGGCGAAGACGGCGTGCGAGTCGAAGCGCGGCAGGCACAGCCAGTCGACGGTGCCATCCCGGCAGACCAGTGCGGCGGTCTGCATATCCCCGATGAGTGCGTAATCCTCGATGCGCCCGGCCACGTGCATCTCCAGTCGAACGGCCAATGTCCGCCCCGCGGGGCGCTTACTCCGGTCAAGGGTCGTTGACGAACCCGGGATTCCGGGGCGAAGTCTCGGATGTCGCTTTTGGCCTGACGCGACTGTCGCCCATCGCTACCCCGCCCGTTGCGCCGCGCACGCCCTTGTTCCCTGCTCGGCATTAGCGAGTGTCCGAGCAGAATACGACGCACGACGGAGATCCGCGTGGCGGTCGCGGCAACATGGCTGCGCCGAACGAGTGAGCGACGAGTGATGGCCGAATAGCGGTGCTTTTAGGCGTGGGTTTCGGCCCCGAGCGGGCATGATCGCCGTGCTCGCGACCTGGGTGGGGCGTCCACACGGGGTGGTCTGGTCCAAGAGGCGCGCGCCCAGGTGCGCCCCGGGCGTTGTCCCGTGGTCCACGCGTCACCTCCGCCGTGTGCCCCCGGCCGCTGTGCGCCCCGGGCGCTCGCCTCTGTCGCTGTGTCCCTCCGCGCCTCCGCCGCGCCGTATGTCCTCGGCCGCTGTGTCTCTCCGTGCCGCCGCCGCTGTGTGTCCCCGTAGCTCCTGCCCGGGAGCACGTGTCCGCGGCTGCCCGGGTTCAGACGGAGGCGCGTGCGGTCCGCCGGACTCACCTCGGGGCGCGGTCCATGGCGGTCCGCCGGGTTTCGATCAGGGGGCGCGGTCCACGGCGCGCGCTCCCCGTCCGCGCCGGGGGAGCGCGGCGACCGGCCGGAGGCCACGCCGGGCCGCGCGCCACGTCCCCCCGAGCCGTCACGGGCACGGACGGCCCGGCTCTCCCGGGCCGCGCCCGGGGGAGCGGCCCGTCCGTGCCCGTGGGCGCGGGGCTCCGCTCCGGGCGCGGGCCGCCACGACGGTGGGACCGGGCCGCCCGGGAGCGTGGCCCGCGCGGCCCGCGCCGACGGAGTCGTCGGCGGGGCACGGCGTCGGCGGGAGCGATGACAGCCGGGCGCTGATACCCTGGTACCCCGTGGACCGGTGGCCAGCCTGCACTCGGCAGGCGCCCCGCGACCGCAGCGACGGCACCCCCGGAATCCCCGGGAGGGACGCCGGAACGCACACCACCCTCGCGACCACGGGAGCCCCCTCTTGGCGATGCCGCCCAAATCCATGACGACCAAGCACATCTTCGTCACCGGGGGTGTCGCCTCCTCCCTCGGCAAGGGCCTGACGGCCTCCAGCCTGGGTGCGCTGCTGAAGGCACGGGGCCTGCGGGTCACGATGCAGAAGCTCGACCCGTATCTGAACGTCGACCCCGGGACGATGAACCCGTTCCAGCACGGTGAGGTCTTCGTCACCAACGACGGCGCCGAGACCGACCTCGACATCGGTCACTACGAGCGCTTCCTCGACGTCGACCTCGACGGCTCGGCCAACGTCACCACCGGCCAGGTCTACTCCCAGGTGATCGCCAAGGAGCGGCGTGGTGAGTACCTCGGTGACACCGTGCAGGTCATCCCGCACATCACCAACGAGATCAAGCACCGCATCCGCCGGATGGCCACGGCCTCCGACGGTGTCGATGTCGTGATCACCGAGGTCGGCGGCACGGTCGGCGACATCGAGTCGCTGCCGTTCCTGGAGACGGTCCGCCAGGTCCGCCACGAGGTCGGCCGGGACAACGTCTTCGTCGTCCACATCTCGCTGCTGCCCTACATCGGTCCCTCGGGTGAGCTGAAGACCAAGCCCACCCAGCACTCGGTCGCCGCCCTGCGCAACATCGGCATCCAGCCCGACGCCATCGTGCTGCGGGCCGACCGTGACGTGCCGATCGCCATCAAGCGCAAGATCTCGCTGATGTGCGATGTGGACGAGGCCGCCGTGGTCGCCGCCATCGACGCCAAGTCGATCTACGACATCCCCAAGGTGCTCCACACCGAGGGCCTGGACGCCTATGTCGTCCGCAAGCTGGACCTGCCCTTCCGTGATGTGGACTGGACCACCTGGGACGACCTCCTGGACCGGGTCCACAACCCCGACCACGAGGTCACCGTCGCCCTGGTCGGCAAGTACATCGACCTCCCCGACGCCTATCTCTCCGTCACCGAGGCGCTGCGCGCCGGAGGCTTCGCCAACCGGGCCCGGGTCAAGGTCAAGTGGGTCGCCTCCGACGACTGCAAGACCCCGGCCGGTGCCAAGAAGCAGCTCGGCGACGTGGACGCCATCTGCATCCCCGGTGGCTTCGGCGACCGTGGTGTCAGCGGCAAGGTCGGCGCCATCCAGTACGCCCGGGAGAACAAGGTCCCGCTGCTCGGTCTCTGCCTGGGCCTCCAGTGCATCGTGATCGAGGCCGCGCGCAACCTGGCCGGGATCGGTGACGCCAACTCCACCGAGTTCGAGCCCGCCACCGCCCACCCGGTGATCTCCACCATGGAGGAGCAGCTGGCGTATGTGGAGGGCGCGGGTGACCTCGGCGGCACCATGCGGCTCGGGCTCTACCCGGCCAAGCTCGCCGAGGGCTCGATCGTCCGTGAGGTCTACGACGACCAGCCGTATGTGGAGGAGCGCCACCGTCACCGCTACGAGGTGAACAACGCCTACCGCGCCGAGCTGGAGAAGAAGGCGGGCATCGTCTTCTCGGGCACCAGCCCGGACAACAAGCTGGTCGAGTACGTCGAGTACCCGCGCGAGGTGCACCCCTACCTGGTGGCCACCCAGGCCCACCCGGAGCTGCGCTCGCGCCCGACCCGCCCGCACCCGCTCTTCGCGGGGCTGGTCAAGGCCGCCGTGGAGCGCAAGACGGCCCAGTGATCGACGAGCGTTACCGTTGACCGGGGTACGGCCCGCACCAGGGCCGTGCCCCGGTTTTTTCCTGTCTGCTACTGGTCTGTACCGGTTTCTATTGGTGCGCGACACGGGAGGATCACTTCATGGACACGGCAAGGCCCATCGCGGACACCGCCGAGGAGTGGCGGGTCACCGCCAGCTCGACACCGTTCCGGGGCAACAAGACCAGCGTCCGCACGGACCGGGTCGTGATGCCCGACGGCACCGAGGTCAGCCGTGACTACCAGGTCCACCCCGGTTCGGTCGCCGTCGTCGCCCTCGATGACGAGCAGCGGGTCGTGGTGCTCAAGCAGTACCGCCACCCCGTGCGCCAGCGGCTCTGGGAGATCCCCGCCGGACTGCTGGACGTCCCCGGCGAGAACCCCCTCCACGCCGCCCAGCGCGAGCTGTACGAGGAGGCGCACATCAAGGCCGAGGAGTGGCGGGTGCTCACCGACGTCTACACCACCCCCGGTGGCTGCGACGAGGCCGTACGGATCTTCCTCGCCCGGGGTCTGTCGACCGCCGAGGGTGAGCGGTACGCGGTGCACCACGAGGAGGCCGACATGGAGCTGGCCCGGGTGCCCCTGGCCGAGCTGGTCCAGGGCGCGCTCGCCGGGCGGCTGCACAACACCTGCCTGGTCGTCGGCGCCCTGTCGACGGCCGCCGCGCTCGCGGGTGACGGCTTCGACGCGCTGCGCCCGGCCGAGGCCCCCTGGCCGGCCCGGCCGTTCGAGGTCTGACCACCGGCCGCTCCGGGCCCGCTCCCACCGGATCCCGCCCGCGGCGCGCTCCGAGGAGCCCCGGTCCCGCGCGGACCGGGGCTCCCCGTCTCCGTACCGCCGTCCTCTGTCCCTACGGATACGGATACCGGTACGGGTACGGGTACGGCGTAGGGATACCGCGGCCGCGCCCGGAGCGCGGGCGGTCCGATGATCAGCAGATCGCACTGATCCGATCAGGTGATCCACCGGGCACGCTCCTTACGGATCGTCGCAGAGAGTGAACTACGCTCGGAACGCCCGTGCGGGTTCTCCGCCGGGATCGGCGTGTGCGCGGACTGGACGGGAGCGTGGCCCGTGGCGGAACAGGCGGTGGACATGGGCGGCGGGGCCGGGGCGTCCCGGGGACGTTTCTACGGTCGGCAGCGGGAGCTGAAGTCCCTTGAGGCCGATATCGAGCGGGCCGGCCTGGACACGATCGCGGGGCGCAAGGCCGCCCGCGCCCGGGTGCTGCTGATCGCCGGAGGACCCGGCTCCGGGCGCTCGGCGCTCGCCGCGCGGCTGGTGGCGCGGGTCGCCTCCCGCTATCCCGACGGCGTGCTGTGGGCCCGGCTCAGCGAGCCCACCGGGCGCCGGGTGCCCACCGACGAGACCGCCCGCGCCCTCCTGGACTCCCTCGGCGTCCCCTCCCCGCCCGGCGCGGGGGAGGACGAGCTGAGCTCCCTGGTGCGCCGGGCGCTCACCGGGCGGCGGATCGTGGTGGTGCTGGACGACGCGGCCGACGCCGAACAGGTCGACGAACTGCTTCCGGACAGCCCCGACTGTCTGGTCGTCGCGGTCTCCTCGGGACCGCTGACCGGGATCCCCGACGTCCGGCCCTGCACGCTCGGCGGGATGGACGCCAAGGCCGCCATCGAGCTGCTGACCAGCTACACCGGGTCGGTACGGATCACCGTGGACCCGCAGGCCGCGGAATCCGTGGCCGAGGAGTGCGGGGGGCTGCCCGCCGCACTCGTCCTGGTCGGGGGGTGGCTGGCGGCCCGGCCCTCGCTGTCCGTCGCGGACGCCACCAAACGGCTCCGGGCCCTGCCCGGCGCCACCACCACGGCGCTGCCCAAGGGCTCCCGGCCGCTCGGCCGCGCCTTCCGGCTGGTGTACGAGTCCCTGCCGGGGCCCGCCGCCCGGCTGCTGCGGCTGCTCGCGCTCGCCCCGGCCGGGCTCCTCGACGCCCAGAGCGCCTCCGCGCTCGCCGGATGCTCCCTCCAGGACGCCCACACGGCGCTCGACAACTTCACCGCGCTCGGGCTGCTCCACCATGACGGCGGCGGCCGCCACCGCGTTCCCGGCGCCCTGCTCCCCCTGCTCGCCGCGCTGCTGGAGGGCACCGACAAGCCCGCCGAGGTCCAGCTCGCCCGCGCCCGGATGCTGGAGCGGACCGTACGCCAGCTCCAGGCGTGCCGGGCGGTGGCGGAGGCGCGCTCCGAGGAGCATGGCGCCGCCGCCCGCGCCGCGCTGGAGGAGATGCCGGGCACGGTCCGGTTCCCGGACAGCGCCACCGCCGACGCCTGGCTGCGCTCCCGGCAGCCGATGCTGCTGGCCGCCGCGCGGGTCGCCGTGGAGGACGGCGAGCTGGACACGCTGGCGCGCCGCCTGGTCGCCGCCCTGGTCCGGGCGCTCGCCGCGCACCGGGGTACCGAGGCCGCCGCGCCCGTGCTCTACGGACTGCATCTGCTGGTCCTCGGGGTCGCCGAACGCCGGGGGCTGCACCGCGAGGAGGCCGCCGCGCTGCTGAACCTCGGCGACCTGGACGCGGGCACCGGCCGTACCGAGGCCGCCCTCAGCCGCTACCGGACCGCGCTGGACGCCGGGCGCGCGGCGGGCGACCCGTACGCCACCGGCCGGGCCATGGAGTCCATCGGCGGTGCCCACCAGGAGCTGGGGGACTGGCAGCGGGCGGCCGACTGGTACGGCCGCGCGCTGGCCCAGCGGCTGGCCCGGGGCGAGCGCGCGGACGAGGCCCGGCTCTACGGGCGGCTGGGCACGGCCCACACCTACGCGGGCCGCTACGGCGAGGCGCTGCGCTGCTGGCGCGCCGCCGTCGCCGGATACCGCAAGGTCGGTGACGCCCCCGCCCAGGCGCGGGCGCTGAGCGAGGCGGCCCGGGTGCAGGAGTACGCGGGCCGGCCCGAGGAGTCCCTGCACACCTGCCGCCAGGCGGTGGAGCTGGCCCGGCGGGCGGGGGAGCTGCGGCTCCAGGCGGCGCTCCAGCTCCGGCTCGCCGACACCCTCGACCGTCTGGGCGACCCGGCCGCCGCCGCGCTGCACCGCGCGACGGCCGAGCGGCTGCTGGCGGAGGTGGCCGGACCGGAGGCCCCGGCCCCGCGGCCGGCGCCGGACCCGGGCGAGTACACGGGGCCCGCCGCGGCGGAGCCGGGGGAGCCGGTACGGGCGCCGGGGGCCTCGCGGCGCCCGGCCACGGGGCGGCCCGGGGGTGCCCAGGGCGCCGAGCGTGGAACTCCGGTGAACCTCAAGCGAGGGTCTGGGCGGGGTCCAGCCTACGAAATCCGTAGCGCTGCGCTCGAAGATTAGTGCTTTGTAAGGCTAGACACCGAGAACTCCTTCATTAGACTGGCTTCACCGCGTCATTTCCGTGGTGTCTTCCGGTGCGCCCCCTCGCATCCGGTTTATATAGAGAAGTACCCCCCTGTCCCCTGAGCCAAGGACCGTGATCGACGTGAAGGTCGGTATCCCCCGCGAGGTCAAGAACAACGAGTTCCGGGTGGCGATCACCCCCGCCGGTGTGCACGAGCTGGTGCGCCACGGCCATGAGGTCGTCATCGAGCGGAACGCCGGTGTGGGTTCCTCGATCACGGATGACGAGTACATCGCCGCCGGTGCCCGCATACTCCCCACCGCCGACGAGGTCTGGGCCACCGCCGATCTGCTGCTGAAGGTCAAGGAGCCGATCGCGGAGGAGTACCACCGTCTGCGCAAGGACCAGACCCTCTTCACCTACCTCCACCTCGCCGCCTCGCGCGAGTGCACCGACGCCCTGCTGGAGTCCGGCACCACCGCCATCGCCTACGAGACGGTCGAGACCGCCAGCCGCGCGCTCCCGCTGCTCGCCCCGATGTCCGAGGTGGCCGGCCGGCTGGCCCCGCAGGTCGGCGCCTACCACCTGATGCGCTCGGCCGGTGGCCGCGGTGTGCTCCCCGGTGGCGTCCCCGGCACCCACGCCGCCAAGGCCGTGGTGATCGGCGGCGGTGTCTCCGGCTGGAGCGCCGCCCAGATCGCGGTCGGCATGGGCTTCCACGTCACCCTGCTCGACCGGGACATCAACAAGCTCCGCGAGGCCGACAAGATCTTCGGCACCAAGGTGCAGACGATCGTCTCCAATGCCTACGAGCTGGAGAAGGCCGTCGTCGAGGCCGACCTCGTCATCGGCGCCGTGCTCATCCCGGGCGCCAAGGCCCCGAAGCTGGTCTCCAACGAGCTGGTCGCCAAGATGAAGCCGGGAAGTGTTCTTGTCGACATCGCGATCGACCAGGGCGGCTGCTTCGAGGACTCGCGTCCGACCACGCACGCCGAGCCGACCTTCCGTGTGCACGACTCGGTCTTCTACTGCGTCGCCAACATGCCCGGCGCCGTCCCGCACACCTCCACCTACGCGCTGACCAACGCGACGCTGCCGTACATCGTGGAGCTGGCCAACCGGGGCTGGACCGAGGCGCTCCGCCGCGACCCGGCGCTGGCCCTCGGCCTCAACACCCATGACGGCCAGGTCGTCTACGGCCCGGTCGCCGAGGCCCACGGTCTGCCCCACACCGAGCTGAGCACGCTCCTCGGCTGACGCGGCGCCCGACGGGCCGCGCGCGCCGGGATGGTCAACGCCCGGCGTCAACAACGAGCC
>NZ_JBHVHF010000131.1:0-21214 GCF_042800315.1 Streptomyces sp. NPDC057638 | reverse complement strand
CCGCCCGGCAGTCCGGGCGGGGCTTCCTCGCTCTGGGGTGCCGGTCAGTCACCGAACACTCAGGCGTGCGGGTCAGTCACCGATGCCCGCGAGATCCCTCAGCCGCCGGGTCTGCGCGGCCCGCTCGGCCGCCCGCTGCTCGTCATAGGAGCGCGTGGACGCACCGAGCAGCAGCGCCTTGGTTTCGATCAGGGCGTCACGCGGGGCCGCGAGCAGCGCGGCCGCCAGATCGGTGACCGAGGCATCGAGCTGCTCCCCGGGGACGACCAGATTGGCCAGCCCGATCCGCTCGGCCTCGTCCGCCTGGACGAAACGGCCCGTGCCGCAGATCTCCAGGGCACGGGCGTATCCCACGAGCGAGACCAGCGGCTGGGTACCCCCGAGATCGGGGACGAGCCCGAGCGTGGGCTCACGCATCGCGAACTGCGCGTCCCGCGCCACGACCCGCAGATCGCAGGCGAGGGCGAGCTGGAAACCCGCGCCGATCGCATGGCCCTGAACGACCGCGATCGTGACGAGATCACTCCGGCGCCACCAGGTGAACGCCTCTTGGTAGATGGATATGGCGCGGTCGACCTCGGCGTCGGAACTCCGCGCCAGATCGAGGAACGACGGCTCACCGTCGAACCCCTCAGGGGTGAACGCCTGCCGGTCGAGCCCCGCGGAGAAGGACGCGCCCTCACCGCGCAGCACCACGACACGCACCGTGCCCGGAAGTTCCCGGCCCGCCTGAACCAACGCCCGCCACAGAGCGGGAGACTGGGCGTTGCGCTTGGCCGGGTTCGTCAGGGTCACCGTGGCGACCGCGTCGTCGACGGTGAGTCGTACACCGTCCCTGTCCAGCGTGGGTTCACGCACGGAGTCGGGCGAGGTCATGGGGCGCCTCCGATTCGGGCCGCGGACAGTGCGGAACGGTCAGCCGACCGCACAGTGACAACCCGACGGTAACCACCTGGTCGACCGTCCGACCGACCGGGTGGTCACCACCACCTCGGTGGACCGAAGGAGCCTTCGGGAATCAGCGCCCGGGACGTCAGGTCGACGCGGCCTTCTTGCCGCGCGTCGCCCCGCCGCGTCCCCGCAGCGTGACGCCCGACTCGCTGAGCATGCGGTGCACGAATCCATAGGAGCGGCCGGTCTCTTCGGCCAGCGCCCGGATGCTCGCACCGGAGTCGTATTTCTTCTTCAGGTCTGCCGCGAGCTTGTCGCGCGCGGCGCCGGTCACCCGGCTGCCCTTCTTCAGAGTCTCGGCCACCCGTGCCTCCTCATGGGAAGTGCGCTCTGGACTTCTCATGATCACCCCTCGCGCGTCTCCTGGCCACCCATTCAGCAAGGTCCATACGAGCAGCTTTTGACATGTACGGCACGGCCATCACAAACGGAATGTTTCGTTCCATGTGCTCGTGTCCACATGCTGGAGTGCCAGAGAACGGCAAATGTCCTGGTCAGTGACCGTCCGCGGGAACGGGATCCGGTATGCATCCGCGCGGCGTCTTGGCGGCGATCGTCGCGGCACGGTACGAGACACCCTCACTCAGATGATGGATCACCCGTGAGCCGAATGATCCATACGGAGTGGATCAAGCGCGCGAGGCCCCCCGGGCCAGGATCCCGACGGGCCGCGATTCCGGTGTTCCGGAAGTTTCGGACGGTCCCGATGAGCCGAAAGGGGCTCGATGGGGAGCGGGCGGCCCCGTACGGACGGGGACCAACCGTCCCTGGCGCCTCGCCGCCCCCTTCGCGACCTTCTGACTTCTGGTCCCGCGGTCTTCTGGTCCCGCGGTCTTCTGGTCCCGCGATCTTCTGGCCCCTTCCGGCCTTCCGGCACGGCGAGCGCGGACCAGGCGCGGCACCAGGAGGCGCGTCCGGAACGGGACACGTCACCAGGGCCGCATATATCGCTACCGTGCGATCACCCAAGGCCGCCGCCCCCACTACCGCGCGCCCGCGATCACCTACGAGAGCGGGGATCCAGCGGTCCCAGGCGGATTCCTCGGCGACCGGAGCATGTCCCCGGTACGGGAGGCACGGGTCGATCCTTCGCACCGCCACCCGTCTCCGGGGTCACCGGACGCGCGACCGGCCACGGCCGTCAGGCGAGCGCGACCAAGTCCGCGTAGTCCGCGCCCCACAGGTCCTCGACCCCGTCCGGCAGCAGGATGATCCGCTCCGGCTCCAGGGCCTCCACGGCGCCCTCGTCATGGGTGACGAGGATGACCGCTCCCTTGTAGGTGCGCAGCGCCCCGAGGATCTCCTCACGGCTGGCCGGGTCGAGGTTGTTGGTGGGCTCGTCCAGCAGCAGCACGTTGGCGGAGGAGACCACCAGGGTGGCCAGTGCCAGTCGGGTCTTCTCACCGCCGGAGAGGACACCGGCGGGCTTGTCGACATCGTCACCGGAGAAGAGGAACGAACCGAGCGTCTTGCGCACCTCGACCAGATCGAGGTCGGGCGCCGCCGAACGCATGTTCTCCAGGACGGTGCGATCGGGGTCGAGGGTCTCGTGCTCCTGGGCGTAGTAGCCGAGCTTGAGGCCGTGACCAGGGGTGACGGCACCGGTGTCGGGCTGTTCGACCCCGGCGAGCAGCCGCAGGAGAGTCGTCTTGCCCGCGCCGTTCAGACCGAGGATGACGACCCGGGAGCCCTTGTCGATGGCCAGGCTCACATCGGTGAAGATCTCCAGCGAGCCGTAGGACTTCGACAGACCCTCGGCCGTGAGCGGGGTCTTGCCGCAGGGCGCGGGCTCGGGGAAGCGCAGCTTGGCCACCTTGTCGGAGACGCGCACGTCCTCCAGGCCCGCCAGCAGGCGCTCGGCGCGCTTGGCCATGTTCTGCGCGGCGACGGTCTTGGTGGCCTTGGCGCGCATCTTGTCGGCCTGGGAGTTGAGCGCGGCGGCCTTCTTCTCGGCGTTCTGGCGCTCACGCTTGCGGCGCTTCTCATCGGCCTCGCGCTGGCGCTGGTAGAGCTTCCAGCCCATGTTGTAGATGTCGATGACCGACCGGTTGGCGTCGAGGTAGAAGACCTTGTTGACGACGGTCTCGACCAGGTCGACATCGTGGGAGATCACGATGAAGCCGCCGCGGTAGGTCTTGAGGTAGTCGCGGAGCCAGACGATGGAGTCGGCGTCGAGGTGGTTGGTCGGCTCGTCCAGCAGCAGGGTGTCGGCGTCCGAGAAGAGGATGCGGGCCAGCTCGACCCGGCGGCGCTGACCACCGGAGAGCGTGTGCAGCGGCTGTCCGAGCACCCGGTCGGGCAGTCCGAGCGCGGCGGCGATGGTGGCGGCCTCGGCCTCCGCCGCGTACCCGCCCTTGGTGAGGAACTCGGTCTCCAGGCGCTCGTACTTCTTCATCGCGCGCTCACGGGTGGCGCCCTTGCCGTTCGCCATACGGTCCTCGTTCTCCCGCATCCGCTTGAGAACGACGTCCAGGCCGCGGGCGGAGAGGATGCGGTCGCGCGCCAGGGTGTCGAGATCCCCGGTGCGCGGGTCCTGCGGGAGATAGCCGACCTCGCCGGAGCGGGCGATGGTGCCCGAGGCGGGCATTCCCTCACCCGCGAGGCACTTGGTCAGCGTGGTCTTGCCCGCGCCGTTGCGGCCGACGAGACCGATGCGGTCGCCCTTGGCGACACGGAACGTGGCGGATTCGATGAGGACGCGGGCTCCGGCACGCAGCTCGATTCCGGAAGCGGTGATCACGGACAGACTCCAGGGCGGTGTGGACGGCGGAAGGACGGGGCGCGAGGGCTTCGGCGCCGTCTAATGCGCGAGGAGAATGGCCATAGGGGCCATTCTAACGGGGCCACGCAAGTGATTTTCCCGTCGCGGGACCGCTCCGGCGGAGGTTCCCGCGGGGCGGGCGGGGCGGTGCGGCGGATACTCGGCACGGGCGGCGGGCCGCCCGCCGGGACCCGAGCCGAGGGTGGTGGCCCCATGCAGTTCGACGACGACGCCGACCTGGACACGTCCGAGGTACGGGATGTGCGGGGGCGTCGCCTCCCCGGTGGCCGGGCGGCGATCGGTGGCGGTGCCGCCGCGCTGATCGCGCTCATTCTGGGGTTGCTCTTCGGGGTGGGCCCGGATCAGCTGGGACTCACGGAGGGCGGGCCCGACCCCGCGGCCAGCACCGCGACCGCCTCGTCCCAGACCCAGGTCGAGCAGGCGTGCCGTAAGGGCTCGGACGCCAACACCCGTCAGGACTGCCGGATCGTGGCGGTGGTCAACAGCGTGCAGGACTACTGGCGGGCGGAGTTCCCCCGGCGGCAGGGCCGCTACACGGATGCCCGGACGGTGCTGTTCACCGGCCGGGTGAACACGGCGTGCGGGGCCGCGACCTCGGCGGTGGGCCCGTTCTACTGCCCGCTGGACCGCCGGGTCTATCTGGATCTGGGCTTCTTCGACGAGCTGCGGACGTCGTTCGGGACCAGCGGCGGCCCGTTCGCGCAGGCGTACGTGGTGGCGCACGAGTACGGCCACCACGTACAGAACCTGATGGGGACGCTCCAGCGGGCCCGGGACGGACGGCAGGGGCCGGCGAGCGGCTCGGTGCGGGTGGAGTTGCAGGCCGACTGCTACGCGGGGGTCTGGGCCCATCACGCGACGACGACGCCCGACGAGCGGACCGGCCGCCCCGTGCTGGCCCGGCTGACCCCGGCGGACATCCGCGAGGGGCTGGACGCGGCGGCCGCCGTCGGCGACGACCGGATCCAGGAACGCGTCCAGGGCCGGGTCACGCCCGAGACCTGGACCCATGGGTCGGCGGCCCAGCGGCAGCAGTGGTTCGACGTCGGCTACCGCACCGGCGACATGGCCCGCTGCGACACCTTCCGCTAGGCGTACCTTCACCATCCCGTCTGTCCGCCGCGCACCGGCGCTCTCACCGCCCCCCTGGGCGTAGCGGCCCGGGCGGGGGTACCCCGGGCGGAGTCCGAGGGAGTGTCCCCATCACGGCGGCTCTCCCTCACGGCTCCGCCTGGAAGGACCCGCGTCGCTCCCCGGCTCACGGGGTGCCTCGTGCCAGAGCCCGCGCCCGCCCCCGGGGCGCCGGCCGGGCCCTCGTCCGGGCGGGCGACGCTGTCCCGAAGGCGCTGTCTCCCCCCTCGACCCTCGCTGAGCTGCGAGGACGGCCACCCGGACGGCATTGTCAGTGGGGGGTGCCAGACTGAGACGCAGATCACGATTTCTGGGTCTCCCGGGCGGTCCGGGAGAGCGGGGACCTTCCCGGGAGAGGGAGTGAGACAGATGTCGGAGCAGTCGGCACCATCGCCGTCGTCGCCGAGCGTGTGTCCGTCCATGCTGTACGCGGACGCGAGGGCGGCGGTGCGGCAGTTGACGGAAGCCTTCGGATTCACCACCGTCGCGCTGTTCGAGGACGAGTCCGGCCTGATCCTCCACGCGGAGCTGGCACTGGGCAACGGCATCGTGATGCTGGGCAGCAAGGGCGCGGGTGGGGAGTTCGGTGCCGCGATGGCGGGTGCGGGACCGGCGGCGGTCTATGTCCGCGTCGATGACGTGGACGCGCACCACCGCCGGGCCGTGGAGCACGGCGTGGAGGTGGTGGCCCCGCCCACCGACCAGGAGTACGGCGCACGGGACTATCTGGCCCGTGATCGGGAGGGTCATATCTGGAGCTTCGGTGACTACCGGCCCCAGATAGCCGCCGTCTGACCGGACGGGTGGAGCGGCGTGGATCCGTCCGGAGGGGAAGGTGCCCCCTCCTCGCCCGGCGCGGGCGCCTCGTCACCGGGGGCTCGGGGCCGTACGGGGGCGCAGGGGCTGTGACGCACCGCTTGTGCTGTGACCGGGAGGTTCGCTGACCCGCGACGCCCTACCCGGCACCTCTCCCCCGGGCCACGCGGGCCCAGGGGGAGGCGCCAGGGCACACGGGCCCGGCAGGATCCATCGGACACGCCCTCGCCGTGAACGGCTAGGCGCCGCCGGTGTGGACCTGGAACGCCGCCCTGCGGACGGCCTTGGCGAGCGCGGGGTCGGGGTGGGCGGCGGCCAGAGCCACCAGGACCTGGACGGTGCGGGGGTGCCCGCCGGAGCGGACCTCGTCGAGCAGGGCCGGAATCGTGCCCTGGACGGCGGAGTCGAGATGGCGCAGCAGCAGCTGGGGCTCACCGTGGTCGGCGACGGCGGCGGCCGTGTCCACCCACAGCCAGGTCGCCTCCTCGCGGGTGAGCACGTCCGGGGCGTCCTCCGGGTCCATCCCCTCGTACTCCGCCAGCCAGAGCAGGGCGTAGGGGCGCAGGAAGGGCTCGGCGGCGACGGCGCGGACCTCCGCCTCGGCGGGGGCGCCGACGACCCGCAGGGCCTCGAAGGCGAGACCGCGCAGGAGGGCGTCCTCGCCCCGGGCGACGGCGAGCAGCTCGGCGACCGCGCTGGAGACGGTCCGGGCGGCGAGCCAGGCCCGGTACTCGGCTCGGGCGGGTCCCGGAGTGAGCCGGGCGCAGCCGCGCAGCATGTCCTCGGCGGACTGCTCGATATTGCCCGCCGGGCTCTGCGCGGCCACGCAGATCTGCTCCAGCTTGACCCAGACCGCCCAGTTGCCGAGGGGGGTGAGCGTGGCGGAGCGGCCCTTGTCCAGGGTGAGCGCCCCGACGGACGCCAGCCCCTCAAGGGCCCAGTCGAGCAGGGGGGAGACGGCGACGGGCCCGATGTCCGCGCCGGAGGGGGGCACCGCCGCCGGGGTGGCGGGCGAGCGCTCCTGGGGGTCGTAGGGGACCTCGCAGCGCTCCTCCCGCAGCTCGGCGACGCGCTGTTCCAGCAGATCGAGAAGGGCGGGCACCAGTACGGGCCCGGCGGAGAGCTGAAGGAGGGAGAGCAGCTGGGGTACGGCCTCGACGACCTCGGCGACCGCGGTGGGTGGGACGTCCTCGGGCGCCGGGAGCGCCAGGGACCAGGCGTCGAAGAGGGCGACCCAACCGCGCAGGACGGCCATGTCGTCGCGGTCCCAGGCGCGCAACCGCCACCCGGGGCGGGCGGTGTCGCCATGCAGTTCGACCAGTCCGGCCAGACGGGCCCGGTCCCAGCCCGCCCGCACCTGGAGGGGGGTGAGGTCCAGCGCGGCGGCGGCCCGGTCGCGGGCCGGGGCGGCCAGCGCCGAGCTGCCGGGATCCCGTTCGACGGCCGCCCAGCGGGCGATCCGGACGGCGTCCGCGAGGACCGCTCTGGCCTGACGGGCCAGTTCGGCGGGGGGAAGAGTGCCCTCGGGGGGCCTGGGCGCCGGTCGGGTGCGCCGGGTCGTCACGGCCCGTCGGGCGGTGGCCAGTGGTCGCGGGCGGACAAGACGAAGTCTGGAGTTGCGCGCCAATTGCTCATCAGGCTTTCGGGACGTCACAAGGAGCAGTCTTCCCGCTGACAGCCCGAAAGCCCAAACGGAACGTGGCGCACCCAGGGTTGGCCGGTAATCGACGGTCGCCCTGACAGGGTCGCATCAAGATCCACGAAGTGTCCACGTCAGGACGGTGACGATCTACATCAGGGGGGTGAGAAAGCGGCGCAGGGCCTCCTCGTAGCGGGCCGGGTCCGCGTTCCACATGGCCGCGTGGGGGGCGTCGCGGACGGTGTGGAGGGAGATCAGCCGGGGGTGGCCCGCGGCGAGCTCGCGCGAGGGCCCCCAGGGGGCGAGGGCGTCGTCCGGGCCGTGGAAGATCAGCACGGGGACCCGGATGGCCTGAGCGTCCGCCATCGTCATCCGGGGCGCGCCATAGAGCCCGGCCCGGCTCTGAGCGGCGCGGACGGCGAACGGCACCAGGGGCCCGGGGGTGTGCCGGGCGGCCGCCAGGGCGCGCAGTGTGGCCCCCTTGTCGAGGACCGGGGAGTCCAGGACGAGTCCGCTCACGCGGTCGCGCAGGGGTGAGTTCGCGGCGGCGTGCAAGGCCATCGTGGCCCCGGTGGACCAGCCGTAAAGGACGACCTTGTTCGCGCCATGCCGGACGGCGAAGCGGAGGGCGGCATCCAGGTCCCGCCACTCGGCGTCCCCGAGACGGCTCAGGCCATCGGGTGGCCTGGGGGCGTCCGGGTCGCCCCGGTAGCCGACCGCGAGGACGGGAACCCGGCGCCCATGCAGAAACGGAAGGAGGTTCAGCGGGTGGGCCCGGGTGGTGCCGAGGCCGTGCACGGCGATGACCCAGGTGTCCCGCGGCCCGGGGACGAGCCAGCCGGGCAGGGGGCCGAGTTCGCCGGGGACGGCGATGTCGGAGTGGGCGATACCGAGGGCGGTGGCCGGGTCGCCGTGGTGCAGCTCGGGAGTGAGCCGCACCGAGGCGCCGGGCTCCAGGGCGCCCTCGGCGATCCGGTCCAGCGCGCGGACGACGGTGTCGGCGGAGTGGGGGATGTCATCGAGGACCGGACCGACGACCGCGTGGACGGTGTGGCCGGTGGGATCCGTGAGGCCGTAGACGCCGGGCCGCAGGGCGGCGAGCGCACGGGTGAGGGTCACCCGTGAGCCGTCCACGGCGTGGACCGTGAGCCGGGGGTCACCGGGCAGGGGCCGGCCGGAGGGCACCTTGAGGATCGCGTCGCTCGCGAAGCGTCCGGCCGCGAGGGCTGTCGCGGTGGCGCCGATCAGGGTGGTGGCGGCCGCTGCCGCCGTTCTCGCCGCTCGCACGGTTCCAGTGTCGGTACGTGCGCGGGGCCCTGCCAGCGGACGCCGTCCTTCCGTGCGTCCATGCCTCGTGAGGCCCGCCCCCGCACGCCCCCTGCGGCCGCGCGCCGCCGCCTACGCTCCCGGACGCGCTCCGGGGCGACGTGCGAGTCGGCTTGCCCGCCGGGCCTGCGGCCTCGTCGTGGGCCACTCACCCAGTGCCACGGGGACCGGGGCGCGCGGCTTGCGGGCACGCGGGCCGCACCTGCTGGTGGGCCCGGGTTCCCCACCCTTGTGGGCAGTCGTTCCGCCGGGCGATGGGGGTCCCCCGGGCGGAACCCGTGCCCATAACGGAGGGGGAACGCCTGTCCACACGGCTGGGAGCCAACCCGCCCAGGAAGCCGGGGGAACGTGTTCCGTCACACGGAGGTGGGGCCCGGCTGCCGGGTGGGCAGGGGCGGGCAGCCCGGGCGCGCCGGGGTCAGGGGGATTGGCCGTAGGTGTGGAGGGCGGTGGCGGCCTCGGTGAGCTGGGACGGGGTGAGGAGGGACGGCTCGCGGCCGGGCCCGGAGGTGGCGAGGAGCCAGAGCCGGCACATCCACTCCAGCTGGGCGGTGCGGTCGTACGCCTGGTCGAGACCGCCCCCGTAGGCCACGGTGCCGTGGTTGCGCAGCAGACAGGCCCTGCGGTCGGCCAGCGCGTCGAGCATGCCGTCGGCGAGGGCCTCGGAGCCGTACCGGGCGTAGGGGGCGACACGGACCGGACCGCCGAGGTCGGCGGTCATGTAGTGGATCGGGGGCACCTCGGTGACCAGGGTGGAGACGGCGGTGGCGTGCACGGCGTGGGTGTGGACGACCGCGCGGGCGTCGGTGTGCCGGTAGACCGCCAGATGGAGCGGCAGCTCGCTGGTGGGCTCGAGGTGGCCCAGGACACGGTTCCCGTCGAGGTCGACGGCGAGGGCGTCCCCGGGGGTGAGCCGGTCGTAGGGCACCCCGCTGGGGGTGACGAGGACCAGATCGCCGACGCGGGCCGAGACGTTGCCCGAGGTGCCGACGACCAGCCCCTCCGCGGCTGTCCTGCGCGCGGTGGCCACCAGTCGGCCCCAGAGCTGTACGAGGTCATGTTCGATCACGTCCGGCCCGATCCGATCGCTCATACGACCATCGTGTCAGGTGTCGGCAAGGGGGTCCGGCCCACGAGCGATGTCGGGTGATGCATATCACCGGATGGTGCGAGAAGTCCGATTTAAGACCATCTCTACCGTCCGGAAACCCCGGGGAATCGGCGGCAGCGGCCCCCGGGAGGGGGCTTCGGCGAGCAAAGCGGAACCATGAACATCATTTGGGGTCACCCTGAATCCCGCCCCAGTTCACCTTCCGTTCATCCAGGTTACCTACGTTCGCCGGGCCACTGACGTCCAAAGATTGCCTGGGTAAATGGAACACATCACGCTGCTACTCGCGATCGTGATCGTGACGGCTCTCGTGTTCGATTTCACGAACGGTTTCCACGACACCGCCAACGCGATGGCGACCACCATCTCGACCGGCGCAATGAAGCCCAAAGCCGCGGTGGCCATGTCCGCCGTGCTCAACCTCGTCGGCGCGTTCATGTCGGTGGAGGTCGCCAAGACGATCTCCAGCGGCATCGTCAACGAGGCAGGCATAACACCAGAAGTGATCTTCGCGGCGCTGGTCGGCGCCATCCTCTGGAATCTCCTGACGTGGCTGGTCGGCCTGCCGTCCAGTTCCTCGCACGCCCTCATGGGCGGTCTGATCGGCGCCACCATCGCCTCGGTCGGCATCAGCGGCGTCAACGGCGGCACCGTGATCACCAAGGTGCTGATCCCCGCCATCGCGGCCCCCCTGGTGGCCGGTATCGGCGCCTACCTGGCCTCCCGCCTCACCTACAAGATCGGCAAGAACGCCGACCAGAAGGCGACCGCGAAGGGCTACCGCGCCGGGCAGATCGCCTCGGCCGGTCTGGTCTCCCTGGCGCACGGCACCAACGACGCCCAGAAGACGATGGGCATCATCACCCTCGCCCTGGTCGCGGGCGGCGTGCTGGTCCCGGGTTCCAACCCTCCGATGTGGGTCATCGTCTCCGCCGGTGTCGCCATCGCGCTCGGCACCTACCTCGGCGGCTGGCGCATCATCCGCACCATGGGCAAGGGTCTGACCGACCTCCAGCCGCAGCAGGGCTTCGCCGCCCAGTCCAGCGCCGCGAGCGTCATCCTGGCCTCCTCCAACCTGGGCTTCTCGCTCTCCACCACGCACTCCTGCTCCGGCGCGGTGATGGGTGCCGGTCTCGGCCGCAAGGGCGGCGTGGTCCGCTGGTCGACCGCGACCCGGATGTTCGTGGCCTGGGGCCTGACCCTGCCGGCCGCCGGTCTGGTCGCCGCCCTCTCCGAGCTGGTCACCCGGCAGGGCGACTGGGGCATCGCCGTCGTGGCCGTCTTCCTCGTCGCCTCGTCGGCCGCGATCTGGGTGTACTCCCGGCGCCAGGTCGTCGACCACACCAACGTCAACGAGACCGATGAGAACGGTGTGAGCGACGGCTCCGAGCCCGGCGTCGTGACCGCCGCCATCGCCGCGGTCACCCCGCCCCCGGCCGGTGTGACCCCGGACGAGCTCAAGACCACCATCCCGGCCCCCGCGGCCGCCTCTTCCGAGAACGGCCCGGCCAGCCCGGCCGCGGTGTAAGGACGGAACAGCATGAAGATCGACTGGGTAGCCCTCGGCTCCGTGTTCGGCGTCAGCCTCGTGGCCACCGTCGCTCTGGTGGGCCTCTTCACCCTGGGCATCGTGGGCATGAGCAAGCAGGCATCGGCGAACGGCGGGTCCGTGGCCCTCGCCCGCACCGGCGCCTACCTCTGCTTCGCGCTGTGCCTGGCCGCGGTCTCGTACGGAATCTTCCTGATCGTGACCTGAGCCCCGCGCTCTGACCACAGGGCCGGACCATCCCCCGCGGATGGCCCGGCCCTGTGGCGTACCCCGGGGGACGAGATCGCGTGGGCGCGCGGGACCACCGGGTGGCGGGGCTGCTCTGTGGGGCTGGGCACACTGTCCCGTCGCAGGT
Organism: Streptomyces sp. NPDC057638; assembly: GCF_042800315.1. NCBI lineage: Bacteria > Bacillati > Actinomycetota > Actinomycetes > Kitasatosporales > Streptomycetaceae > Streptomyces > Streptomyces sp. NPDC057638. The sequence goes on along the minus strand of NZ_JBHVHF010000131.1, from coordinate 9,554 downwards.
CAACGGCAGGTTGACGGGTGTTCTCGGGGCGTGGTGGACTGCCGGGGCCCATACGACGGCAGCAGAGGAAGCCGGTGCGAATCCGGCGCGGTCCCGCCACTGTCAGCGGGGAGCGATCCCCGTGAGCCAGGAACTCTCTCCGTCGTCTCCGTCGAACCAGGGCGTGGACACCCTGAGTGAGGACATATCGCCATGCCCGGCCGTGGTTCAGCTCCCCTCCCCTCCCCCGTGCGTACCATCGCCGGGGCCGTGACCAGCGGGATCGCCCGCTGATCGATGCGTGCCGAACGAGTCTTCGCGTATGGCGCGCTGGCCGGTCTCACCGCCGACCTCCTTCTCGCCGACCCCCGCCGGGGCCATCCGGTCGCCGGTTTCGGGCGGGCGGCGGGGGCCGTGGAGCGGGTGCTGTGGCATGACCACCGCGGCTGGGGCGCCCTGCACACCGCCGTCTGCGCCGGAGGCGCCACCACGGCCGCCGCGCTGCTGGCCCGCGCCGCCGCGCGCCATCCCGCCGCCTCGGTGGCCCTGACGGCCGCCGCCACCTGGGCCGTGGTCGGAGGTACCTCCCTCGGGCGCGAGGCCCGCGCGATCGGCGCGGCCCTCACCGACGGTGACCTGGCGCGCGCCCGCGCACGCCTCCCCCATCTCTGTGGCCGCGACCCGCACTCCCTCGACGAGCGGCAGATCGCGCGCGCCGTGGTGGAGTCCGTCGCGGAGAACACCTCGGACGCCGTCGTCGGCGCGCTGGTGTGGGGCGCGGTGGCCGGGGTGCCCGGGCTGGTGGGCTTCCGCGCCGTCAACACCCTGGACGCGATGGTCGGCCACCGCTCGCCCCGGCTGCGCCGCTTCGGCTGGGCGTCGGCGCGGCTGGACGACGTCGTGGGGTGGCCCGGGGCCCGTCTCACCGCCGCGCTGGCGGTGGTCTGCGGTGCCGCCCCGGCCGACGCCGTACGGGTGTGGCGGGCCGACGCCCACCGTCATCCCAGCCCCAACGCGGGCCCCGTCGAGGCCGCCTTCGCCGGTGCCCTCGGTGTCCGCCTCGGCGGCACCCTCGCCTACGGCGGCCGGGTCGAGCACCGCCCGGTCCTCCATGCCGGGGGCCGTCCCGTGACGACCGCCGACATCGACCGCGCGGCCCGGCTCTCCCGCCGCGTGACCCTAGGGGCACTCGCGGTGAGCGTAGGCGGCCGTCTGCTGGTCGCGCGCCTCGCGAAAGCGGTCCAGACCGCACGCGCGGGTACGGCCGCGCAGAAGGCGGTACGAAGGCGGCGCGCGTGACAAGGACACGCGCGAGAAGGACGCACGCGACGAGGACGCACGCGATGGGAACACGCGTGACAAGGAACAGCGCCGCGACGATGGACCGCACGGCGGTACGGCGGCACGCCGGTACCGAGGCACCGCTCTGGGGAGGGACACGATGAGGAAGCGCGGCGGTGGGCTGCTGGTCGCGGGGACCACGTCGGACGCGGGCAAGAGCGTCGTCACGGCGGGCATCTGCCGCTGGCTGACCCGCCAGGGCCTGAAGGTGGCGCCGTTCAAGGGCCAGAACATGTCCCTGAACTCGTTCGTGACCCGCGACGGCGCGGAGATCGGCCGGGCGCAGGCGATGCAGGCCCGCGCGGCGCGCGTGGAGCCGACCGCGCTGATGAACCCGGTCCTGCTGAAGCCCGGCGGTGACCGCACCAGCCAGGTGGTGCTGCTGGGCAGGCCGGTCGGGGAGATGAGCGCGCGCGGCTTCTTCGGCGGCCACGCCGCCGGGTCGGCGCTGCGCGAAGGGGGGCGCGAGGCACTGCTCGGCACGGTCCTGGAGTGCCTGGAGGAGCTGCGCGTCACCCATGACGCGGTCATCTGCGAGGGAGCGGGCAGCCCCGCCGAGATCAATCTGCGGCGCACGGACATCGTGAACATGGGGGTGGCACGGGCCGCGGGGCTGCCCGCGCTGGTTGTCGGGGACATCGACCGCGGCGGGGTGTTCGCCTCGTTCTTCGGTACCACGGCGCTGCTCGCCGCCGAGGACCAGGAGCTGCTGGCGGGCTATGTCGTCAACAAGTTCCGGGGTGATGTCTCGCTGCTGGAGCCGGGTCTGGCGATGCTGGAGCAGATCACCGGGCGGCCGACGTACGGGGTGCTGCCGTACGCGCACGGGCTCGGGATCGACGAGGAGGACGGGCTGAGCGTCTCCCTGCGCGGCGCCGTACGGGAGTCGGTGGCCGCGCCGCCGGTCGGCGAGGACGTGCTGCGGGTGGCGGTCTGCGCGGTGCCGCTGATGTCCAACTTCACGGACGTGGACGCGCTGGCCGCCGAGCCCGGTGTGGTGGTGCGGTTCGTGGACCGGCCCGAGGAACTGGCCGACGCGGATCTCGTGGTCGTGCCGGGAACCCGGGGCACGGTCGGGGCGCTGGAGTGGCTGAGGCGGCGGGGGCTGGCGCGGGAGCTGGCGCGCAGGGCGGCGGCGGGCCGTCCGGTGCTGGGGATCTGCGGCGGGTTCCAGCTGCTCGGTGAGCACATCGAGGACGAGATCGAGTCACGGGCGGGGTCGGTGACGGGCCTTGGACTGCTGCCGGTACGGGTGCGGTTCGCGGCGGAGAAGACCCTCGCCCGGCCGACGGGCACGGCCCTGGGCGAGCCGGTGGACGGCTATGAGATCCACCATGGCGTCGCCGAGGTGCTCGGCGGTGAGCCCTTCCTGGACGGCTGCCGGGTCGGTGCGGTGTGGGGCACCCACTGGCACGGCTCCCTGGAGAGCGACGGCTTTCGGCGGCGGTTCCTGGAGCGGGTGGCGCGTGCCGCGGGCAGACGTTTCGTCCCCGCTCCTGACACGTCGTTCGACGCGCTGCGCGAGGAGCAGCTCGACCGGCTCGGCGACCTCGTCGAGGAGCACCTGGACACCGGCGCGCTGCTGCGGCTGATCGAGCGGGGGGCGCCGTCGGGTCTGCCGTTCGTGGCGCCGGGGGCGCCCGCGATGCCCGCCGTGCCCGTCAGCCCTCCGGTACCCGGGGTGGCGGGAGGGGCTGACACCGGCGTATGAGCGGGACTCCGAGCACGGACACACGGCGAAGCGCGAACAGAGGTACGAACGAAGGAACGGGCAGCGGCACCGGCGGAAGCACAAGCGTCGGCACCACGACGAGCACGCGCCGCAGACCCCACACGCGCCGTGTGTTCAACGCGCACCACACACCTGGCACGCACCGCATAGCCAGCACGCACCGCATGTCCAGCGTGTGCCGCACACACAGCACACACAGCACGCACAGCACGAGTCACATATCCAGCACGAGTCACACGAGCGGCACCCGCCGCACGAGTCGTCCGAGGACGACGTTTCCGCACCGCGCCAAGGAGGCCGTATGAGCACGCCCTACCCCTTCACCGCGCTCGTCGGGCAGGACGACCTCCGTCTCGCGCTGCTGCTGAACGCGGTCTCGCCGCGGGTCGGCGGGGTGCTGGTACGCGGCGAGAAGGGCACCGCCAAGTCGACGGCCGTACGGGCGCTGGCGGCGCTGATGCCCCCGGTGGCGGTGGTCGCGGGGTGCCGGTTCTCCTGCGACCCGGCCGAGCCGGACCCCGGCTGCCCCGACGGACCGCACGAGAGCGGTGGCGGCGCCCCGCGCCCGGCGCGGATGGTGGAGCTCCCGGTGGGCGCCTCCGAGGACCGGCTGGTGGGGGCGCTGGACATCGAGCGGGCGCTCGCGGAGGGCGTGAAGGCGTTCGAGCCGGGCCTGCTCGCGGACGCGCACCGGGGGATCCTCTACGTCGACGAGGTGAACCTGCTCCACGACCACCTGGTGGACGTCCTGCTGGACGCCGCCGCGATGGGCGCCTCCTATGTGGAGCGCGAGGGCGTGTCCGTACGGCACGCGGCGCGCTTCCTCCTGGTCGGGACGATGAACCCCGAGGAGGGGGAGCTGCGGCCGCAGTTGCTGGACCGGTTCGGGCTGACGGTGGAGGTCGCCGCCTCCCGGCGGCCGGAGGAGCGGGTCGAGGTGGTCCGCCGCAGGCTGGCGTACGACGACGATCCGGCGGGTTTCGCGGCGCACTGGGCGGCCGAGGAGGACGCGCTGCGGGCGGGGATCGCCGCCGCCCGGGCCCTGGTGCCGCGGGTGCGGCTGGGCGATGGGGCACTGCGCCGGATCGCGGCGGTATGTGCCGCGTTCGAGGTGGACGGGATGCGGGCCGACATCGTGATGGCCCGGACGGCGACCGCGCTGGCGGCCTGGGCGGGCCGGACGGAGGTCCTCGCGGAGGATGTCCGCAGGGCGGCGCTGCTGGCGCTGCCGCACCGGCGGCGGCGCAACCCGTTCGACGCGCCCGGGCTGGATGAGGAGAAGCTCGACGAGGTGCTCCGCCAGTTCGAGCAGTCCGAAGACGAACAGGACGAGCGGGACGAGCGGGAGCAGCCGGACGAGCACGAGGCGACCGGAGAGCGCGGACCCGGCGGGGACGAGGGGACGGACGGGGACGCCCCGGAGCCGGACCCGGACGATCCGGGTCCGGGGTCGGGCCCCGACGGCGGCCCCCCGCCGCCGGACGCCCCCGGCGACGGCGACCGCGGCGACGGGCGCGGTGAGACGCCGTCCGGGCCGGATGGCGCCGCCGAGGGCGATGGCCCGGGGGCACCGCTCGCCGGGGCCGGTGAGCAGCGTCCGGTGGGCGCGGCGGAGCCGTTCCGGGCGAAGGAACTGAGCGTGCCCGGCATCGGGGAGGGCGCGGCGGGCCGCCGTTCCCGCGCCCGCTCCGAGCACGGCCGTACCACGGGTGCCCGGACGCCCCGGGGCACGCTGACCCGGCTCCATCTGGCGGCGACCGTACGCGCGGCCGCCCCGCACCAGCGGGCGCGGGGGCGCGGCGGCCCGGGTCTGGTGCTGCGCCGTGACGATCTGCGGCAGACGGTCCGGGAGGGCCGCGAGTCGAATCTGGTCCTCTTCGTGGTCGACGCCTCGGGTTCGATGGCGGCCCGGCGGCGGATGGGTGCCGTCAAGGGCGCCGTGCTCTCGCTGCTGCTCGACGCCTACCAGCGCCGGGACAAGGTCGGGCTGGTGACCTTCCGTGGCCGGGAGGCGCAGGTGGCGCTGCCGCCGACGTCGTCGGTGGACGCGGCGGCGGCCCGGCTGGAGGGCCTGCCGACCGGGGGCCGTACGCCGCTGGCGGCCGGGCTGCTGCGCGCCCATGACGTCCTGCGGGTGGAGCGGATGCGTGATCCCTCGCGGCGGGCGCTGCTGGTCGTGGTGACGGACGGCCGGGCGACGGGCGGCGCGGACGCGCTGGAGCACGCGGCCCGCGCGGCGCGGGTGCACGCGGCGGAGGGGACGGCCGCGATCGTCGTGGACTGTGAGTCGGGTCCGGTCCGGCTCGGTCTGGCGCGCCGGCTCGCGGCCGACCTGGGCGGTACGGCCGTGACGCTGGAGGAACTGCGCGCGGACGCCCTCGCGGGACTGGTCAAGGACGTTCGTACGGGCGGGCCGGGCGGAGGCGGCCGTACCGGCGCGAACACCGGGCGTACGGGCGGGAACGCCGGGCGTACCAACGCCAGCACCGGTCGTACCGGCGCCGACACCGGCCGTACCGGCGCGAACGCGGGGCAGGCGGGCGGGCCCGGTGGAAGCGCCGGGCGTCCATCGCGCGGCGCGGCGACGGCGTTCGCGCCGGGTCGGCCCGCCGCCTCCGCGGGGTCCCCCCGCGCCGCCCGTTCCCCCGCCTCATCTCATTCGTCCACCGCGTCCACCGCATCCGCTTCGGCCGGTGCGGCGGGTGCGGTCGGTGCTGTTGGTTCAGCTGGTTCAGCCGCTTCGGCCTGGAGGATCGCGTAATGCCACAAGGACAGCCGTCCGTCGTCCCCGAGGACGGGCTCACCACCCGCCAGCGCCGCAACCGGCCGCTGGTCCTCGTCCACACCGGCCCCGGCAAGGGCAAGTCGACGGCCGCCTTCGGGCTCGCGCTGCGCGCCTGGAACCAGGGCTGGCCGGTCGGGGTGTTCCAGTTCGTCAAGTCCGCCAAGTGGAAGGTCGGCGAGGAACGGGCGCTGCGGGTGCTCGGGGCGTCCGGCGAGGGCGGCCCGGTCGACTGGCACAAGATGGGCGAGGGCTGGTCCTGGGTCCAGCGCGACCGCCAGTTCAGCAACGAGGAGGCGGCCCGGGAGGGCTGGGAGCAGGTCAAGCGGGACCTGGCGAACGAGTCGTACCGGCTCTACGTGCTGGACGAGTTCGCCTATCCGCTGCACTGGGGCTGGGTGGACACCGACGAGGTGATCTCGGTCCTGCGGGACCGGCCCGGCACCCAGCACGTCGTCATCACCGGACGGAACGCCCCGGCGCCGCTGCTGGACTTCGCCGATCTCGTCACCGAGATGACGAAGGTGAAGCACCCGATGGACGCCGGTCAGAAGGGCCAGCGGGGCATCGAGTGGTAGCACGTCTCGTCATCGCCGCCCCGGCGTCGGGCAGCGGCAAGACCACCGTGGCGACGGGCCTGATGGCGGCCTTCGCCGCGGCGGGCCTGGCCGTCTCCCCGCACAAGGTCGGCCCCGACTACATCGATCCGGGCTATCACGCCCTCGCCACCGGCCGCCCGGGACGCAATCTGGACGCGTTCCTGTGCGGACCCGAGCTGATGGCGCCGCTCTTCGCGCATGGCGCGCGGGGCTCGGACGTGGCCGTGGTGGAGGGGGTGATGGGCCTCTTCGACGGCGCGGCGGGCGAGGGCGAACTGGCGTCCACGGCGCAGATCGCCAAGCTGCTGCGGGCCCCGGTGGTGCTGGTGGTCGACGCCTCCTCCCAGTCGCGTTCGGTGGCGGCGCTGGTCCATGGCTTCCTCTCCTGGGATCCGGAGGTGCGGCTGGGCGGTGTGCTGCTGAACAAGGTGGCCTCGGACCGTCATGAGGCGCTGCTGCGGGACGCGCTGGAGAGCACCGGGGTCCCGGTGCTGGGCGTGCTGCGGCGCGGGCCGGCCGCCGCGACCCCCTCCCGGCATCTGGGGCTGGTGCCGGTGGCGGAGCGCCACGGGGAGGCGACGGCGGCCGTCACGGCGATGCGGGAGCTGGTGCGGGCGGGCTGTGATCTGGAGGCGCTGCTGGCGCTGGCCCGCAGCGCGCCCCCGCTGGGGGCCATGCCCTGGCACCCGGAGGACGCGCTCACCGCCTCGCCCGGCACCGCCGGCGACGGCGTGCGCGGCACGGTCGGCGACAACGGGCCCCACACGGTCGGGGACAGCGGGCCCGGCACAGTCACGGGCGGCGGGTCCACCGCGGGGCGGCCCGTGGTGGCCGTCGCCGGGGGCGCCGCCTTCAGCTTCACGTACGCCGAGCAGGTGGAGTTGCTCACCGCGGCGGGCGCGGAGGTGGTGGTCTTCGATCCGCTGCGGGACGAGAAGCTGCCCTCGGGCACCGCGGGTGTGGTCATCGGCGGCGGCTTCCCGGAGGTGTACGCGGGGGAGCTGTCGGCCAACGAGCCGCTGCGGGCGGCTGTCGCCGCCTTCGCCCAGGAGGGCGGGGCGGTGGCGGCCGAGTGCGCGGGGCTGCTCTATCTGGCGCGTTCCCTGGACGGGCGGCCGATGTGCGGGGTGCTGGACGCGGACGCGCGCATGGGGGAACGGCTGACCCTGGGCTACCGGGACGCGGTGGCCCTCACCGAGAGCTGTCTCGCGGCGCCGGGCGCCCGGCTGCGGGGCCATGAGTTCCACCGTACGGTGATCGATCCGGGCGCGGGCCCCTCCCCCGCCTGGGGACTGCACCGGCCGGAGCGCCGGGTGGAGGGCTTCGTCCACCGGGGGGTGCACGCCAGTTATCTGCATACGCACTGGGCCGCCGCCCCGGAGGTCGCCCGTCGCTTCGTCGCCTGGTCCGCCTCCCGGTGAACGGTACGGAGGGGTGGTGAACGGTACGGAGACGGGCGTGCACGGTACGGGGACGGGCCTGCCGTCATGCCGCGATCCCCACCACCAGCCAGATGAAGCCGACCCCCGCCACCGTGCAGAGCAGGGTGGAGCGGGCCGGGTGGGTGTGGTGCGCCTCCGGGAGGATCTCGGCGGCGGCCAGATAGAGCAGGGCCCCGCCGAAGAACCCGAGATAGCCGCCGAGCAGCTCCACCGGCAGGGTGAGGAAGAGGGTGGAGGCGGCCCCGACGACGGGTGCGCAGGCGTCGGCGAGGAGCATGAGGATCGCCTTGGTACGGGTGTTCCCGTAGAGGCTGGTGACGGTGTAAGTGTTGAAGCCGTCAGCGAAGTCATGGGCGACGACGGCGAGTGCCACGGTCAGGCCCATACTCTCCCCCACCTGAAAGGCGGCTCCGATGGCGACGCCGTCCATCAGGCTGTGTCCCACCATCGCCGCCGCCGCGGTCAGCCCCACCTGGGGCACCCGCCGCCCCTCCCCCGGACCGCCCTCGCTCGCGGGGCTCTTCGCCGGGGGGCTCCTCCGCGTACGGCCGTCGCGCTGTTCCCCGTCGCCAGGGCCCCCGTCGCCGACTCCCGCGTCGTCCCTGCCGCCGTGCCGAGTGCCGTACCGGGTACCGGCCGTGGGCGGGCGCGCGCTGTCCTCCGTACCGCCGTGGGCCGAGTGGCGGGTGGCCAGCAGGCGTTCGACCACATGGCCGGTGAGGAAGCCGCCGACGAAGAGCAGCAGGGCCTCCGGGACGCCGAAGACCGGTTCACCCGCCGCCTCCAGGGCCTCCGGCAGCAGATCGAGCCCGACGACACCGAGCATCAGCCCGCCCGCCAGGCCGAGGACGAGATGGCGGCGGTCGGTGACGCGCTGCGCCGTCCAGCCGCCGATGAGCGTCATCACAAACGCGCCGAGCGCGACGAACACCGCCATGCGCCCTTGCTAGCGGATCCGGCCGCGCCGCCTCCCCCTCCGCTCTCCCCGCCCTCCCCGCGGGCCCCCCGATTCACCCGTTTGACCTGAAAGGACCCCTACCGATGGCCGAAGCCGTACCAGACGCGGTGACGTCCGCCGGTGCCGGTGCCGGTGCCGGTTCCCGTGCCGATGACAGTGCCGATGACAGTGCCGATGACAGTGGCGGTGACAGTGGCGGTGGCGGTGGCGACGGAATGTGGTCCTCGCTGACCGTGGGCGTCGGTGCCGCCCGGGGAGTCCCCGTCGACGAGGTGCTGGCGCTGGTGCTGGAGACGCTCCGGGAGAACGGACTGCGCCCTGGCGAGGTGACCGAGGTGGCGACGGTCGAGGCGCGGGCGGCCGAGCCGGGTGTGGTGGCCGCCGCCGCGCGGCTGGGCGTCCCGCTGGTGACGTACCCGGCCGAGCGGCTCGCCACCGTCGCCGTCCCGAACCCGTCCGCCGTGGTGCTCGCCGCCGTGCGTACCCGCTCGGTGGCGGAGGCGGCGGCCCTGGCCGCCGGGGGTGAACTGCTGGTCCCCAAGCGGGTCTCGGCTCCCGTCGGGCGCCCGGCGCGGGCGACCTGCGCGGTGGCCGCGCGGCGGACGGGGGTGACGTCAGCGACGCCTGATATCCCAGCGACCCCAACCGCCTCAACGGTCACGCGGATCACCGGGAGCCCGTGATCGAGCCTGACCAGCCATCGGTGTCCGCTGAGACGTCC
>NZ_JBHVHF010000130.1:0-21220 GCF_042800315.1 Streptomyces sp. NPDC057638 | reverse complement strand
GGATATCAGCGGCCCCTTTCCGTATGTGCTCCGTCGTCAGACGCCCGCGTACGAGTGCAGTCCGTTCACGAACATGTTGACGCCGTAGTAGTTGAAGAGCCAGCAGGCGAAGGCGATCAGCGACAGATAGGCGGCCTTGCGGCCCTTCCAGCCCGCCGTGGCCCGCGCGTGCAGATAACAGGCGTAGGCGACCCAGGTGATGAAGGACCAGACCTCCTTGGGGTCCCAGCCCCAGTAGCGGCCCCAGGCCTCGCCCGCCCAGATGGCGCCCGCGATGATCGTGAAGGTCCACAGCGGGAAGACGGCGGCGTTGACCCGGTAGGCGAACTTGTCCAGCGAGGCCGACGACGGCAGCCGTCCCAGCAGCGAGGTGGCCAGGGCGCCGGGCTGATCGCCCCGGGCCAGCTTGGCCTCATGGGAGTCCCGCAGCAGATAGAGGACCGAGCCGATCGCACCCAGGTAGAAGACCGCGCCGCAGAAGATGGCCGTGGAGACATGGATCACGAGCCAGTACGAGTCGAGCGCGGGGACCAGCTGGTCGCTGTCGGTGTAGAGCACCCCGATGGCGATGCCGAGGTCGGCGAGGACGGTCCCGACGAGCAGCAGGCCGAGCCAGCGGATGTTCTTCTTCGCCAGCAGCAGGGCGAGGTACGTGCCGACCAGCACCGCGGAGAAGGTGATGGAGAACTCGTACATATTGCCCCACGGCACCCGCTTCACGGAGGCGGCGCGGGCGATGACACCGGCGGCGTGGATGGCGAAGGCGAGCACGGTCAGCGAGATCGCGATCCGGCCGTAGACATCGCCCTTGACGGTGCCGCCCGCGGCGCCGGGCCCGTCCGGGACGTCCCGGGCACCGGCCGCGGCGCGCGTGATGACCTTCGGCTTCTCCAGGACGGCGGTTCCGCCCTGGGCGTCCTTGGTCCGTACGGTGACGGCGGGCCCGGCGGCGGTCTTCCCGGACTCCTCGGTCAGCGCGGCGGCGGCGCGACCGACCTTGCTGCGGCTGCCGAGGACCCACTCGGCGATATGCGCGAGGAAGGCCAGCGTGTAGACGGCCATCGCCGAGTAGATCAGGTTGTTACTGAGCTGGGCGAGACTCTCGTTGGCAGCGGTGGCGAGATTCACTTCTCAACCCCTTCGGCAGGAATGCGGGGTTCGTCCCCCGGTTCAGTGGGTGCGGGCGCGACGGGTTCACCCGTGGGCCCCGAGCCCGTGGGCGTGGAGCCTTCGCGAGCGGAGCCTTCGGACGCGGAGCCCTCAGGCGCGGACGCCTCGGCGGGGCGGCCCTGGCGCGCCGGGTCCGTCGGTGTGGGGGCCTCGGCCTCCGTACCCGCCGTCCCGTCCTCCGGTCGTACGGAGGTGTCCCCGCCGGCCGGCGGGTCCGCCGTCGCCTCCGGCTGGGGCGCGGCCGCCGTCGTCGGCGCCCGCTCGTGCAGCGCCAGCGCCAGCGCCTGGAGCTCCTCCGGCAGCTTGGGCGACTCGCCCCGGCCCAGGGCGGCCATCTCGACGACGGTCACCCCGTCCGGGCCGGCGACCGCGCGCACCCAGACCCGGCGGCGCCGCACGAAGAGCGAGCCCACCAGGCCCGCGATGGCGGCGATGGCCCCGCCCAGCGCCCAGCCCTGGCCGGGCTGCTCCGAGATCTGGAAGCTGGCCCACTCCTTCACCCCCTTCTCGAAGGTGATGGAGCCCGCGCCGTCGGGAAGCTTCATGGTCTCGCCCGGCAGCAGCCGCGCCTTGAGGATCTCCCCGTTGGCGTCCTTGAACTGGGTCATCTTGCGGGTGTCGAGCTGGTACACGTTCTGCGGGATGCCGGAGTCCACGCCGAGGCTGCCGGTGTAGCCGTTGAGCGCGAGCACCGGGAAGTCCAGCGCGGGGAACTGGGAGAACATCGTCCCCTTGCCCTCGCCGCCGAAGGTCGGCACGAAGAACGCCTGGAAGCCGAGCTGGGTCTTCTTGCCGTTCTTGTCCCGGTAGCCGTCCATGACCTTGATGGCCCCGGTGGAGGTGACGTTGCCGTCGATCGGCAGCAGCGGGACGGCGACCTTGTCCAGGACGACCTTGCCCTTGCCGTCGCGGACGGTGACGACCGGCGCGTAGCCGTGGGCGAGCAGATAGACCTTGGTGCCGTCGATCTCCAGCGGCTTGTTGACCTCGATGAGCTTCTTCTTCTCCGGCTCACCGGGACGGGACCAGCGGACGGCGGCCTCGAAGGTGCGGGGGGTGCCGCGCTGGGGGCCGGTCCTCTCGTACGTACCGGTGAACTCGTCCAGGAAGAAGGTGAACGGCGTCAGGTCGTCGGAGCCGTAGAGCGAGCCGGAGCGGAAGTCGTCGTACTGGGTGAGCGTGTTGGAGAAACCGTCGCCCTCCAGGACCAGCTTGCCGCCCTCGGACTTGAAGAGCTGGCCCCAGGCGAAGGCGATCAGCATCACGATCAGCGAGACATGGAAGAGCAGGTTCCCGGCCTCGCGCAGATAGCCCTTCTCGGACGCGACCGCGTCCCCGACCGTATGGGTACGGAAGCGGCGGCCCTTCAGCAGCGACGCGGCGGTCTCACGGACCTCCTCCGGGGTGGCGTCGGTGCGCCAGGTGGCGTACGCGGGCATCCGGGTCAGCCGGCCGGGGGCGCCCGGGGGGCGGCCCCGGAGCTGGCCGACGAACTGCCAGGTGCGCGGGACGATACAGCCGATGAGGGAGACGAAGAGCAGGATGTAGATCGCGGAGAACCACACCGAGCTGTAGACGTCGAAGAGCTGGAGCCGGTCGAAGAGCGGCGCCCAGCGCTCGTTCTCCTCCTTCCAGCTCTGCACCTTCAGGTCGTCCACGCTGTTCTGCGGGATCAGCGAGCCCGGGATGGAGGCGATCGACAGCAGGAACAGCAGGATCAGCGCGACCCGCATCGAGGTCAGCTGGCGCCAGAACCAGCGCGCCCAGCCGATGACCCCGAGCACCGGACCGCCGACGGGCTCCTCGCGCTCCTCACGGGGTGCGGTGGAGAGCCGGTCCGCGGCGTCGGCCTCCCGCGCCTGCTCGGTCCGCCGGTCGGTCCGCTTCTCTGTAGTGCTCATGTGGCGTCAGATCCCCACCGTAAAGCCGTTCGACCAGACCTGGACCTCCTGCATCATGGCGTCCCAGACGCCCGTCAGGAGGAGCAGACCGGTCACGATCATCATGATGCCGCCGATCCTCATCACCCAGACGTAGTGCCGCTTGACCCAGGCGAAGGCGCCCAGCGCCTTGCGGAAGGCGACGGCCGCGAGGATGAAGGGCAGCCCGAGTCCCAGACAGTACGCGACGGTCAGGACCGCGCCGCGCACCGCGCTGCCCTGCTCGGCGGCGAGGATGGTGACGGCGGAGAGCGTGGGTCCGATGCACGGGGTCCAGCCGATCCCGAAGAGCGCGCCGAGCACCGGCGCCCCCGCCAGACCCGCCGCCGGGCGGGTGTGGAAGCGCATCTCGCGCCGGGTCAGCCAGGGCATCATCCCCATGAAGAAGGCGCCCATCAGCACCATCACCACGCCCAGGACCTTGGAGAGGATCTCCTGGTGCTCCTGGAGCTGGGCGCCGAAGTAGCCGAAGAGGGCGCCGCCGGAGACGAAGACGGCGGTGAAGCCGAGGACGAAGAGGGAGGCGCCGAGCACCATCCGGCCCCGCCGGGCGTCGGCGAGGTCGGTGCCGCCGACCCCGGTGACATAGGAGAGATAGCCCGGGACCAGCGGCAGGACACAGGGGGAGAAGAAGGAGACCAGTCCCCCGAGCAGGGCCAGCGGCAGGGCGAGCGCCAGGGCGCCGTTGAAGACGGTCTCGTTCAGACCCACCGCGGCCAGGGTCTGGGTGTGCTGGAGGGATCCCACGAGGTCACTTCTCCGCGAGCACGGGGTCGATCATCTTCCGCAGCTGCTTCTCGGAGAGCGCCATCAGGGAGCGGGCGGCGATCTTCCCCTCGCGGTCGAGGACGACGGTGGAGGGGATGGCCTGCGGGTTGAGGGTGCCCTTGGGGAAGCCCTCGACGATCAGCTTGCCCGCCGGGTCGTAGAGGCTCGGGTAGTCGACCTCGTAGTCCTTCTCGAAGGCGATGGCCGGGCCCTTGTTGGCGTCCCGGGTGTTGAGGCCGACGAACTCCACGCCCTGCGGGCGCAGCTCCTTGGCGACCTTGGCGAAGTGCGGCGCCTCGCCCCGGCAGGGCGGGCACCAGGAGCCCCAGACATTGAGGACCACGACCTTGCCCTTGAGGTCGGCGACGTCGAGCCGGTCGCCCTCCAGGGTCTCCCCGGCGAGGGTGCCGGTGGCCTTGCGCTGGCCGCGCTCGACGGTGGAGATGCCACCGGTGTCGGTGACGAAGTTGGTGTTGCCGCCGCCACCGGACGTCCCGGTGTCTTGGCTGCACGCGGACAGGACGAGCGCGCCGACCGCGACGACGGCGGTCGGCAGGGCAGCGCGACGGGCACGGCTAAGGCTCATGTGAAAAGTTTCGCATGGCAGTTCCGGCGATCTTCCGCACCCCCCTCGCTGCCCGCAAGACCCCTATAAAGCCCGTTGTGAATAACCTTTAAAGAAATCGTCAGAGGTGCGGTGCGGAGGCTTATCGCTTATCCGCCGTGAGGCGGCGGGGAAAACGGCCGGGGCTCCTCCCGCGCCGCCCCGGCCCGTGGTCCACCGGGGCGCCGGTGGCGGCCGCGAGGCCTGCGGAGCCGGGCCCCGGGCCCGTACGGAGCGGGGACGGGCCCCTCGGAAGCAAAGAGGCCAGGAAGCGGGGCGCGGTTCCCGAATGGACCGGCTAACCGGCCCTACCGGCGATTTCCCGAGCCCGCGCCCCTTTCCCGCGGCGGTTACGGAAGCGCTAAGCCCCGAATGCCTTCGCCTTGCCCTTCACCGGCTTGGCACCCGCGCGCAGATGCGGCGGTACGAGATCCAGCGCCGGTTCGGAGTAACCCACCGACACAATCCGATCACCCTCGTAGGTGAAGCTCGTCAGCGAGGCCAGGGTGCACTGGCGGCGACGGGGGTCGTGCCAGAGACGGCGGCGCTCCACGAAGCTGCGGACCACCCAGATCGGCAGCTGATGGCTGACGAGGACGGCCTCGTGCCCCCGCGCGGCGTCCTTCGCGGCGTCGAGCGCGCCCATCATCCGCACCACCTGCTCCACATAGGGCTCGCCCCACGACGGACGGAACGGGTTGGTCAGATGGCGCCAGTTCCCGGGCCTGCGCAGCGCGCCGTCGCCGACGCCGAAGGTCTTGCCCTCGAAGACATTGCCCGCCTCGATCAGCCGGGCGTCGGTGGCCAGCTCCAGGCCATGGCCGGTGGCGACCGGCGCCGCCGTCTCCTGGGCCCGCTCCAGCGGCGAGGCGCCGACATGGGTGATGTCCCGCTCGGCGAGGTGTTCCGCCACCCGGTCGGCCATCCGCAGCCCGAGTTCCGAGAGGTGGTACCCGGCCCGGCGCCCGTAGAGCACACCCTCGGGGTTGTGCACCTCTCCGTGACGCACCAGATGGACGACGGTACGGACCGGCTTCCCGCCGTCCGCGTCACGGGAGCGGCCCGCGCCCAGCGGACCGGCCGTCCCTTCCGTAGCGCCTTCCGTACCGCCGGTCACCCAGTCACTGACCGGAACGGCCTCGCGGCCCGGCTCCGCGCTCATGCCGTGGCCTCGGCGGCGGCGCGGGCGGCGGCGGGCAGGGCGGCGGCAACCCGCTCGATCGCCCGCGCGTCATGGGCGGTCGAGACAAACCAGGACTCGAAGGCGGACGGCGGCAGATAGACGCCCTGGGCCAGCATGGAATGGAAGAAGGCGTTGAACCGGAACGCCTCCTGGCGGCGGGCGTCGGCGTAGTTGCGCACCTCGTCGGCGGTGAAGAAGACGGAGAACATATTGCTCGCGGTCTGGAGCCGGTGGGCCACGCCCTCCTTGCTCAGCGCCTCGGTCACCAGTCGCTGGATCTCGGCGGAGGCGGCGTCCACCGCCGCGTACGCCGCGTCGTCCAGGAGACGGAGCTGGGCCAGTCCGGCGGCGGTGGCGACCGGGTTCCCGGAGAGTGTGCCCGCCTGGTAGACGGGACCGGCCGGGGCGAGATGGCCCATCACATCGGCCCGCCCGCCGAACGCGGCGGCCGGGAAGCCACCGCCCATGACCTTGCCGAAGGTCATCAGATCGGGCTCGACCCCGTCCACCCCGAACCATCCGGCACGGCTGGTACGGAACCCGGTCATGACCTCGTCGGAGATGAAGAGCGCGCCGTGCTCACGGCACAGGTCCTTCAGGCCCTGGTTGAACCCGGGCAGCGGCGGGACGACACCCATGTTGCCCGGGGACGCCTCGGTGATCACACAGGCGATCTCACCGGGGTGGGCCGCGAAGGCGCCGCGGACGGCGTCGAGGTCGTTGTAGGGCAGCACCACGGTCTCGCCCGCCTGGGCGCCGGTGACCCCGGGGGTGTCCGGCAGCGCGAAGGTCGCGACCCCGGAACCGGCCGCCGCGAGGAGGGCGTCCACATGGCCGTGGTAACAGCCCGCGAACTTGATCACCTTGGCCCGGCCGGTGAAGCCCCGGGCGAGCCGGATGGCCGACATCGTCGCCTCCGTACCGCTGGAGACCAGCCGTACCTGGTCGACGGGGGCGACCCGGGCCACGATCTCCTCGGCCAGCGCCACCTCGCCCTCACCGGGCGCGCCGAAGGAGGTGCCCCGGGCGACCGCCGAGGTCACGGCCTCCAGCACCGCCGGGTGGGAGTGCCCGAGGATCATCGGCCCCCAGGAGCAGACGAGGTCGACATACTCGCGCCCGTCGGCGTCGGTGAGGTACGGGCCGCTGCCGGACACCATGAACCGGGGCGTGCCGCCCACGGCCCGGAAGGCCCGCACGGGTGAGTTGACGCCGCCGGGCGTCACAAGGGACGCGCGCTCGAAAAGCGCCTGCGAAACTGGGGCTTCGTATGAATACGCCACTTTGGTCCTGATCTGCGATTCGAGGGTTGGGCGGCCGGGGCGGAACGATCTCGGCCACGAGTGGGCGAGGAGCACGATCTCCCCGTACGGCGGAACGGCGTCACCCTCCCCACATCTGCGAAACTGTGGCGACACAGGGAAGGCTCACGGAATCCATGGTGTCAGAGGCCACGGCGTTCCTCGCGTACAGGTGTTTCACCAGTCGCGCGCGGGGGAGGTCACTGACACGATGATCGGATTGCGCGGCGGGGGCCGCGAGTGGTCGGGTGGAGATATGTATCGCGGTGGCGGACTGGGCGAGGGGACGGACGACCTGGGCCCCGAGCCCGCCCGGAGGGGCAGGCACCGGCGAGACGACGCGGACGCCGAGGTCACGGGAGGCAGGAGCGGCCGGGTGGGGGTGACCTACAAATACTTCGGCGCGCCCAACGGGGCGACGGCGGCCAGAGTGCCGATCTCGATGCGCCCCGAGGAGTTGGGCGGCGACGAACTGGGCATGGGCGGCCTGTTCACCAAGATCAAGCCCGAGACCATAGCCGCGATGGTGCTGACCGGCATCCAGGGCATGCCCCTGCACAAGGTGCCGCCGCTGGAGCTGGTGGTGCTCCACCCGGACTACGCGGTGGTGAAGCTCCCCATGACGGTGGTCGACCCGCTGCGCGACGTCGGCGAGGAGTCGGTGGGGGCCGCGGCCTTCATCTGGTCGACGGTGCCGGACCGGGGCGGGCCGAAGGACGCGTTCAACGTCTACCAGCTCCTCCATGAGTGGCAGGACTTCAGCCACCGCCTCCACGAGGCGGGGCACCAGCCCTACTGTCTGGTCTGGCCTTAGGACTCTCCCGCGGACTGGTCTGGTCTGATCTGGTCCGGGCTGCTCTGGGGACTGTCCCGCGGTCCGGCCTGGCCTGTTCCGGCCTGGGTGTACTGCCCTGAGGGCGCCGTGGGGTCCGGCCCCAGGGTCGTCCGCACCGGAGGAAGTCCGCGTTCCCGCTGCTAGGGCCTGTGGCCGGGCGCCGACGCGGGGAGCGGCTCCGCGCGGGACGGTGCCCGGCCCGGAAAGGCGGGTGCCATCCGCTGGGCCCGGTGCGATGCTGGCGGGGTGAACGGACCGGTCATCCATCTCAGCATCGCCCCTGAGCTGCGGCTCTTCGTACCTTCCGAGCATCGCTCGGGGCCCTCGCCCCTGGTCACGGACGGCACGTCGACCCTCGGCCATGTCATCGAGTCCCTCGGCGTGCCCCTCACGGAAGCGGGCCGGTTCGTCGTCGACGGCACCCCGGTGACCGTGGCCCACATCCCGCGCGCGGACGAGAGCGTGGAGGTGTACGGGGTGGAGCGGCCCCAGCGCGTCCCGGGCGCCCCGCTGCGGTTCCTCCTCGACGTCCACCTCGGGACCCTGGCCCGGCGGCTGCGACTGCTCGGCGTGGACGCCGCGTACGAGAACGAGGACATCGGCGATCCGGCGCTCGCGACGCTCTCCGCGCGGGAGAAGCGGGTACTGCTCTCGCGTGACCGGGGGCTGCTGCGGCGCCGGGAGCTCTGGGCGGGTGCCTATGTCTACAGCGACCGGCCCGAGGACCAGCTCCGGGACGTGCTGGAGCGGTTCGCCCCCGCCCTGGCCCCCTGGACCCGCTGCACGGCGTGCAACGGTCCGCTGCGGGACGCGGACAAGGACACGGTCCAGGACCGCCTTGAGGGCGGCACCCAGCGGAACTACGACGTGTTCGCCCAGTGCGCGCGGTGCGAGCGGGTCTACTGGCGCGGCGCGCACCACGCCCGGCTGGAGGCGATCGTGACGGCGGCGGTCCGCGAGTTCGGGGGCGCGGCGGCGGCGTAGGGGCCGCCTCCCGTACGGACGGACGGACGCGGGTGGTCCTCGCGTACCGTCCCCGCGCGTACACCGACCCCGCGCGTACCGTCCCCGCGCGTACGGGCGGGAACCGCGCCGCACCTCGCGCGCAACCGCGCCGGGCGCGCGCCCCCGACCGCGTACAGCCGGGCAGAAAGAACAGCCGGGCGGCCGGGCACCGGCTCCCGCGTACCGCGTCGGCGCGGGCCTTCGGACAGCTTCTGTCCGACATCGATCGTCCCGCCGTCACTCCGGTGTCCACCCGCCCCACCCGACTTACGCTGGCCCGGTCACACCGTGGATCCGGCCGGTCCTGGGCCGGGCCCGAGCGAGGTCCAAGGGAGACGGCGATGAGCGATACCGACCAGGCCGACGACGCGCGGACCGATGTACTGGTGGTGGGAGCGGGCCCGACCGGGCTGCTGCTCGCGGGGGATCTCGCGGCCGCCGGACTCCTGGTGACCCTGGTCGAACGCCGCCCCGCGCGGGTCTCCAACCTCACCCGCTCCTTCGGGGTGCACGCGCGCACGCTGGAGGTGCTCGACGCCCGGGGCCTCGCCGACGATCTGATCGCGACGGGGCACCCGATCTATCAGAACCGGCTCCTGGGCGGCCTCACCCTGGAGGTGGCTCACCTGCCCACGCGCTTCCCCTTCGTCCTCATCACCCCGCAGTACGAGGTCGAGCGGCTGCTGGAGCGGCGGGCCCGGGAGCACGGAGTGCGTTTTCTGCACGGCACCCGGCTGACGGCGCTGCGGCAGGACGGCGGCGCGGGCCCCCTCGCCCCCGGCCATCCGGTCACCGCCGAGGTGGAGTCCGCCGACGGCGCCCGTGCCACCCTGCGCGCCCGGTACGCGGTGGGCGCGGACGGCGTCCGCAGCACCGTGCGCGAGTCGCTGGGGCTGCCCTTCCCGGGCGGGTCGGTGATCCGGTCCATGATCCTGGCGGACGTACGGCTGGCCGAGCCGCCCCGGGAGGTGCCCGCCACCGAGGCGGGCGCCGGGTCCTTCGCCCTGATCGTGCCCTTCGGGGACGGCTGGCACCGGGTGATGGGCTGGTCGGCGGAGCACCAGCGGCCGGACGACGCGCCCGTCGACATCGCCGAACTCCGCGATATCGTCCGCGACGCCTTCGGCGGCGATCTGGGGATGGGCGAGGCCCGGTGGGTCTCCCGGTTCCACTGCGATGAGCGGCAGGTGCCCTCCTACCGGGTGGGGCGGATCTTCCTGGCCGGGGACGCGGCCCATGTCCACTCGCCCGCCGGGGGCCAGGGGCTGAACACCGGCATCCAGGACGCGGCCAACCTCTCCTGGAAGCTCGCGGCCGTCCTCAGGGGCGAGGTCTCCGGCGACGGCGCCGACGCCCTCCTCGACAGCTACCACGACGAACGCCACCCCGTCGGGCGGGCGGTGCTGCGCTCCAGCGGGGCGCTGATCCGCGCGGCCATGGCCACCTCCCCGCTCCAGCGCGCGGCCCGCTCCCTGGCCATCGGCACCCTGACGGCCGTGCCCGCGCTCACCCGGCGCAGCGTCCGCCAGATCAGCGGCATCGCGGTGCGCTACGACCGGCCCCGGGGCTCCCATCCGCTCACCGGCCGCCGCGCGCCGGACCTGGCTCTGGCGGAGGGACGGCTGTACGAGCTGCTGCGGGAGGGCGCGTTCGTCCTGGTCACACCGGAGGGGACGGCGGCGGTCGACGCGCCGCCCGCGCCGGGGAAGGTGGTGCGGGCGCACTGGCGCTCGGGCCGCGCCACGGCCCTGCTGGTCCGTCCCGACGGCTATATCGCCTGGGCCCGCGACTGACGGGACGCGGGAGCCGGGCTGGGCGACCCGCCGGGGTCGCCGCGGGCGTCCGCGCGTCCGGCCCTCCGGCCACCCCGGGCGCCGGTCGTGGGAGGGTGGGGCCATGCTCGTGGCCCGTTCCGTCGTCCTGTTCGTCGTCGCCGCCCTCTTCGAGATCGGCGGCGCGTGGCTGGTCTGGCAGGGAGTGCGGGAGCACCGGGGCTGGATCTGGATCGGGGCCGGAGTGATCGCCCTCGGCGCGTACGGTTTCATCGCCACGCTCCAGCCGGACGGTGACTTCGGCCGGATCCTGGCGGCGTACGGCGGCGTCTTCGTGGCGGGCTCGATCGCCTGGGGCATGGTCGCCGACGGCTACCGCCCGGACCGCTGGGACGTGATCGGCGCGCTGATCTGCCTGGCGGGTATGGCCGTGATCATGTACGCGCCCCGGGGGCGCTGAACGGCGCCTAAGCTGCGTACGCGGCCACCCGGCCGTCCGTGTCCGTAACCGGACTTCCCCGTACGTACGCGGACCGCGCGTCCTGCGCGGAACCACAGCTCTGGCAGAGGCAGGTACACCGACCATGACCGCCAACGGGACCCCCATCGCCGTCGTCACGGGAGCCAGCGGCGGGATCGGGGCCGCGACCGCCCGGGGGCTGGCCGCGGCGGGGTACGAGGTGGTGCTCACCGCCCGCCGCGAGGACCGGATCACCGCGCTGGCGCGGGAGCTGACCCAGGCGGGCCACCAAGCGCGGGCACAGCGGCTCGACATCACCGACCGGGCGGACGTCGACGCCTTCGCCGCCTCCCTGGAACGCTGTGACGTCCTGGTCAACAACGCGGGTGGCGCCCATGGCGCGGACCCGGTCGCGAGCGGGGATCCCGCCGACTGGCGGCTGATGTTCGAGGTCAACGTCCTCGGCACGCTGCATGTCACCCAGGCCCTGCTCCCGGCGCTGACCGCCAGTGGCGACGGCACGGTGGTGGTGCTGACCTCGACCGCCGCCCACGCCACCTACGAGGGCGGCGCGGGCTATGTCGCCGCCAAGCACGCCGAGCACGTCCTCGCCGAGACCCTCCGGCTGGAGATCGTCGGCACCCCGGTGCGGGTGATCGAGGTGGCGCCGGGGATGGTGCGGACGGAGGAGTTCGCCACGGTCCGCTTCCGGGGCGACACCGAGCGGGCGGCGAAGGTGTACGAAGGGGTCGCCGATCCCCTCACGGCGGAGGACGTGGCGGACACGATCACCTGGGCGGTCACCCGGCCCCCGCATGTGAACGTGGACCTGCTGGTGGTGCGGCCCCGGGCGCAGGCGTCCAACACCAAGGTCCACCGAGTCCGCTGAACCACGAAGGCCGGGGGCTGGCGGCGTGAGGCGCGGTCGGCCCGCAGGGGGCCGAGGCGTGACGCGCCCTCTCGCGCCAGGGGCCGGGGCGTGACGCGGTCAGCCCTCTTGCACCAGGGGGGCGGGACGTGACGCGCGGTCAGCCCTTGACGCAGATGACCTGCTTCAGCTTCGCCACGACCTCCACCAGGTCCCGCTGCTGCTCGATGACCTGCTCGATCGGCTTGTAGGCGGCCGGGATCTCATCGACCACGCCCGCGTCCTTGCGGCACTCCACACCCCGGGTCTGCTCCTCCAGATCCTGGGTGGAGAACCGCTTCTTCGCCGCGTTCCGGCTCATCCGGCGGCCCGCGCCGTGCGAGGCGGAGTTGAAGGAGCGCTCGTTGCCGAGGCCCTTGACGATGTACGAACCCGTGCCCATGGAGCCGGGGATGATCCCGTAGTCGCCGCTGCCCGCGCGGATGGCGCCCTTCCGGGTGACCAGCAGGTCCATCCCCTCGTACCGCTCCTCGGAGACGTAGTTGTGGTGGCAGGAGATGACCGGGTCGAAGGTGACCTTGGCCTTGCGGAACTCCCGGCGGACCACGTCCTGGAAGAGGCCCATCATGATCGCGCGGTTGCGCTTGGCGTACTCCTGGGCCCAGAAGAGGTCGTTGCGGTAGGCGGCCATCTGCGGGGTGTCGGCGATGAAGACGGCGAGGTCGCGGTCGACGAGGCCCTGGTTGTGCGGGAGCTTGCGCGCCTCCTCGATGTGGTGGTCGGCGAGCTCCTTGCCGATGTTCCGGGAGCCGGAGTGGAGCATCAGCCAGACCGCGCCGGACTCATCGAGGCAGAACTCCACGAAGTGGTTGCCCGAGCCGAGGGTGCCCATCTGCTTCAGCGCGCGGTCCCGGCGGAAGCGCACCGCGTCCGCGACCGTGTCGAAGCGGCCCCAGAAGTCGTCCCAGCCGCTGGTGGGCAGCCCATGGACCCGGCCGGGGTCGACCGCCTCGTCGTGCATCGCCCGGCCGACCGGGATCGCCTCCTCGATCCTGGCGCGGAGGCGGGAGAGATCGCCCGGCAGGTCGTTCGCGGTGAGGGAGGTGCGGACCGCCGACATACCGCAGCCGATGTCGACGCCGACGGCGGCCGGGCAGACGGCGCCCTCCATCGCGATCACGGAACCGACCGTGGCGCCCTTGCCGAAGTGCACGTCCGGCATCACGGCCAGGCCCTTGATCCAGGGCAGTGTGGCGACGTTCTGGAGCTGGCGCATGGCCTGGTCCTCGACCGTGGCCGGGTCCGCCCACATCCGGATGGGGACCTTCGCGCCGGGTATCTCGACGTACGACATGGTTCCTCGTTCCCCCGAAAGACATACAGAAAGAGAAAAAGCTCTTAAAGTCAGTGAAACGCAAAAGCCGCTCCAACGCCCGCGAAAGACCCAGCGGACCGGCACCCGAAGCGGTGCGTGCGGTAGACATTGTGTCCACCGGCCGTCTCTGTGCGGCAACAGCTTTTCTGTTCGAAGGGAGCCCGGGACCGTGCGACGAAGGAGCCTGGCGGCGACGGTTCTCACGGCGGTCACCGCGCTGTCGGTGACGCTCACCGGCTGTACCGGGGGGGACGGCGGCGAGGACACCGTCCGGGACGCCAAGCCGGGCCAGGGCACCAGGGTCGCCGCCCAGCCGGGCAAGTACCGCACCCTGCCCGAGCCCTGTGGCGCCCTCGGCCACTCCACGCTGAAGAACCTGCTGCCCGGACTGGGCGAACTCGTCGACGAGCAGCGGAAGAAGGCGTTGCGGGGCACGGCGGCCAGCACCTATGACACGGACCGCCGGGTCGGCTGCGGCTGGAGCGCCACCTCGCCCGACGCCTCGCACACCCTCAGCGTGGACTTCGAGCGCGTCGTCTCCTACGAGGGTTCCGTCAGCGACGACGACCGCGCCCAGGAGGTCTTCGTCAGGAGGCAGTCCACGGCGCTCCCGGCGCTCGCCGCCGACCAGGGGCGGACCTCCTCGGCCCCGGCCTCGGCCCCGCCCGACGCGGCGGCGTCGGCGGCATCGGGAGCGGTGACCGCCGGCGGGGCCGTGGACGGCGGCGAGGAGGACGACGGGAACCTCGCCCCCCGCGCCCTCGACAGCCTCGGCGACGCCGCCTTCCTCAACGACGTCCTCAACGCGGCGGGCACCGGTTCGACCGCCCAGCGCCGTACGGTCAGCGTGGTCTTCCGCACATCGAACGTCATCGTGACGATCGTCTACGCGGAGCAGTCGGGCCGCACGGCGGAGCAGCCCGACAGCAAGGAACTCCAGGAAAAGGCGCGGAGCGTGGCCCGGAGTCTGGCCCATCGGTTCGCCTCCTGAGCGCCCGGCGCGGCGGCGCGGCCCGCGTGGAGTTATCCACAGGCCCGCACACGGGGGCCGGGTCTGCGCGTACGGTGGCTTCGCCGACCGGTCCCCGGGGAGCCCGTCCATCCCGTGCGCCCCGCGGAGCCCGTACGACAACCGACTGAAGGAACCATGCACCGAACCGCCCCGCGACTCACCCGCATACTCGTCTGCGCAGCCGTCCCGGTGCTGCTCGCCGTCTCCGGCTGCTCGTCGGAGTCCGGCGACTCGTCCGGCAAGGACGCCAAGGACACCAAGGACTCGCAGAGCTCCGGCGGCTCCGGGGACTCCGGCGGCTCCGGGGGCCCCGCGCCCGAGGAGAAGAAGCCGGAGCCCGTGGCGGCCGCGAAGTTCCCGAAGCTGCCCAGCGCCTGCACGTCGATCACCTCGGGCACCATCGGCGACCTCGTACCGGGCGTCAAGAGCAAGAAGGGCACGGCGGGCAAGACCTCCGACGCGCTGGCCCGCGCCAACTGCGCGTGGAACGGACTGGACGACAAGGGCGTCAAGGGCTCCCAGTACCGCTGGCTCGATGTCTCCCTCGTCCGGTACGACTCCGAGCAGGCGCTCGGCCTCAGCGGTGAGCAGCGCGCCGCGGACGCCTACGCCAAGGAGGTCGCCAAGACCCAGGCCACCGCGGGCGCCAGGAACAAGCGCGAGTCCCCGGCCGCGGGCGTCGGCCAGGAGGCCCGCGCCATCGGGTACGAGCTGAAGAAGACCGGCGAGGACTTCACCTACGCCACCATCGTCACCCGCACGGAGAACGTGGTCATCACCCTGACCCTCAACGGCACGGGGTACTCGGGCGCCAAGCCCCCGACGGCGACCTCCCTGATGGAGGGCTCCGTGAAGGCCGCCAAGGAGGCTGTCGCCTCGGTCG
Organism: Streptomyces sp. NPDC057638; assembly: GCF_042800315.1. Lineage (NCBI taxonomy): Bacteria > Bacillati > Actinomycetota > Actinomycetes > Kitasatosporales > Streptomycetaceae > Streptomyces > Streptomyces sp. NPDC057638. The sequence continues at coordinate 6,044 of NZ_JBHVHF010000130.1, read as the reverse complement.
CGTCGGCCAACAAGTAGCCTGCCCCTGGCCTAAACAGAACACGCGTACGGCGCGGGGTGCCCGAAGGGGTCCCCGCCCGTGCGCGGGTTCAGAGCAACGGGAGGGGATCGCGGGTGGCTGCGATGCAGTTGACACGCACACACCGCATACTCATCGGTGTCGTGGTGGCCGGTGCGGTGGTCATCGCCGGTATCGGCTTCGCCGGTTCCTACGCGGCGGTGCGCGACCTCGCGGAGCGCAAGGGCTTCGGCGACTTCGCCCTGGTCTTCCCGATCGGCATCGACGCCGGGATCTGTGTGCTGCTGGCCCTGGATCTGCTGCTGACCTGGATGCGGATCCCCTTCCCCCTGCTGCGTCAGACGGCCTGGCTGCTCACGGTCGCCACCATCGCCTTCAACGGCGCGGCGTCCTGGCCGGACCCGCTGGGCGTGGGGATGCACGCGGTCATCCCGGTGTTGTTCGTGGTGACCGTGGAGGCGGCACGGCACGCGGTCGGCCGGATCGCGGACATCACCGCCGACAAGCACATGGAGGGCGTGCGGCTCACCCGCTGGCTGCTCTCCCCCGTGCCGACGTTCAAGCTGTGGCGGCGGATGAAGCTGTGGGAGCTGCGCAGCTACGACCAGGTGATCAAGCTGGAGCAGGACCGGCTGATCTACCAGGCCCGGCTCCAGGCCCGCTTCGGCCGGTCCTGGCGGCGCAAGGCCCCGGTGGAGTCGCTGATGCCGCTCAGACTGGCGCGGTACGGAGTGCCGCTGGCGGAGACGGCACCGGCCGGGCTGGCGGCGGCGGGGATCGATCCGGTGCTGCTGCCCCCCGCGCAGGAGCTGGCGGCGGCGCCGGTACCGGTGGCGGTCGCGGCGGGTCCTGCGGTGACGGAGGGGGAGTCCGAGCACCGGCTGGCCCTGGAGAAGGCCGCACCGGCGTCGGCGCCGACTGAGGTCCAGGCACCGGGTCCGGTTCTGGTGAAGGGGCGGGCACCGGGTCAGGCCCCTGCTCCGGCTCCGGTGGCGGCGGCTCCCGCACAGGCGCCGGGTGCCGCACAGGCCCCTGCCCCTGCTCCGGTGGCGGCGCAGGCTCCGGTGGCGGCGCAGGCTCCGGAGGGCGCGCAGGCTCCGGCTCCGGTGGAGGCACGGGCCGATGAGCCCGCTCAGCCCGCCGACCCCGGCCGGAGCGCGCCGCCGGTTCCGGCGGACCCGTCCACGCCGCAGGCCCCGTCCGTCGGACCGCAGGAGCGGAGCCACCCCCAGCCGACGTCCCACGCCACCCACGCGCCCCAGCAAGCCCAGCCGCCCGAGGGCGCCGGGCAGCAGTGGCCCCCTGCCGAGCACCAGCAGCCCCAGGAGATCCCTCCCGGGCAGATACCGGAGCAGCAGGACACCCGCCAGAGCCAGAGCCCCTGGTTCGCGGCGCCACAGATACCGAAGGACGCCTCGGAGCGCGCCTTCAACCCGACGTATGTGGAGGGCCTGGAGCCCACCCCCGTCCAGGTGCCCCAGGGCCCGGCGGTACCGCTGCCCCAGGGCCCGGCCCAGCACCCGCTCGACGGCGTCCCCGCGCAGCCGGTGGAGGCCCGCGGTCCGGTGGCCGTCGGGGGCCATGAGCGCGCGGAGTTCGCACCGCACCCGCCGCGGACACAGCACCTCCCGCAGGCCCCCCAGCCCCCCGCGGGCTCCGGCCCCCCGCTGCCCCACGCCCCGGAGGGACACCCCGGATACGCGCCGTCGGCCGCCCCTCAGCGGCCGTACACCGCGACGCCGTACGCCGACCAGCCCGCCTCCCCGGAACAGGATCAGGAGCGGCGGGGTACGGAGCGGCAGGGTGCCGAGCGCCAGCCCGAGGAGCGGCCCGCCGACGAGCGCGCGTTCTACGAGGCCGCGTACCCCGTCTTCGTCGAGTACGCCAACGAGCTCCGCGACTACCCCACCGTCGAGCAGCTCGACATCTACCTCGCCGATGCCCACGGCATCCGCCATGACCGCAGCATCGCCCTGCTGCGCCGGGTCTGGCCGGAGTTCAAGGAGCGCATCCAGGCCGAGCAGCAGGCCGACCACATCGCCTGACGGCCCCGCTCACCGCGAAGGGGGCGCCCCCGGATCAGTCATCCGGGAGCGCCCCCTTCGTCATGGGCCCTCAGGCGTCACGCCGCCAGGAGCTTGCGCACCCGGTCGGCGCCGACCGCGAGCAGCAGCGTGGGCAGCCGGGGCCCGGTCTCCCGGGTCACCAGCAGCCGGTAGAGCAGCGCGAAGAAGGCGCGCTGGGCGACCTTCAGCTCGGGCGTCGGCTTGGCGTCCGGCTCCAGGCCCGCCATGACCTTCGGCACCCCGTACACCAGCGTGGTGAGGCCGTCGAGAGACCAGTGGGTGTCGAGTCCGTCGAGCAGCAGCCGCAGCGACGCGCGGCCCTCGTCATCCAGGGAGGCGAGCAGCTCGGTGTCGGGCTCGTCGCGGACCACGGTCCGGGCTTCGGCCGGGACCTGGGTGGAGATCCAGTTCTCGGCCCGGTCCAGCCGGGGCCGCACCTCGTCCAGCGACCCGAGCGGGTTGGCCGGGTCCAGCTCGCTGAGGATCCGGACGGTCTGCTCGTCATGACCGGCGGTGATGTCCACCACCGAGGCCAGCGTGCGGTACGGGAGGGGGCGCGGTGTGCTCGGCAGCTCGCTGGACGCCGTGCGCACGGCCCGCGCGTACGCGGCGGCGTCGGCGGGCAGTGCCGAGCCGTCGGCGACCTTGGCCGCGAGCTTGTCCCACTCGTCGTAGAGCCGCTGGATCTCCTGGTCGAAGGCGATCTTGAACGCCTGGTTGGGCCTGCGCCGGGCGTAGAGCCAGCGCAGCAGCGGCGCCTCCATGATCTTCAGCGCGTCGCCCGGGGTGGGTACCCCACCGCGCGAGGACGACATCTTCGCCATGCCGCTGATGCCCACGAACGCGTACATCGGCCCGATGGGCTGCCGGCCGCCGAAGATGGCGCTGACGATCTCGCCGCCGACCTGGAAGGACGAGCCGGGCGAGGAGTGGTCGACACCGGAGGGCTCGAAGACGACGCCCTCGTAGGCCCAGCGCATGGGCCAGTCGACCTTCCACACCAGCTTGCCCCGGTTGAACTCGCTCAGCCGGACCGTCTCGGCGAAACCGCAGGCGGAGCAGGTGTAGCTCAGCTCGGTGGTGTCGTCGTCATAGCCGGTGACGGTGGTGAGGTCCTTGCCGCAGCCGCCGCAGTAGGGCTTGTACGGGAAGTAGCCGGCCGAGCCCGCGCCGTCGTCCTCGGCCGCCGCGCCGGAGCCCTCGGCGGCCTCCAGCTCGGCCGCGTCGACCGGCTTCTGCGACTTCTTCGGCGGCGCCTTCTTGGTGCGGTACTGGCCCAGGATGGCGTCGATGTCGGCACGGTGGCGCATCGCGTGCAGGACCTGCTCGCGGTAGACGCCCGAGGTGTACTGCTCGGTCTGGCTGATGCCGTCGAACTCCACGCCCAGCTCGGCCAGTGCCGCGACCATCGCCGCCTTGAAGTGCTCGGCCCAGTTCGGGTGGGGGGAGCCCTGGGGCGCGGGCACCGAGGTCAGCGGCTTGCCGATGTGCTCGGCGTAGGACTCGTCGACACCGGGGACCCCGGCCGGGACCTTGCGGTAGCGGTCGTAGTCGTCCCAGGAGATCAGATGGCGGACCTGATGGCCGCGGCGCTGGATCTCGTCGGCGACGAGGTGCGGGGTCATGACCTCGCGGAGGTTGCCCAGGTGGACCGGGCCGGACGGGGAGAGACCGGACGCGACGACGACCGGTTTGCCAGGCGCGCGCCGCTCCGATTCCGCAATGACCTCGTCCGCGAAACGGGAGACCCAGTCGGTCTCGGTGCTGCTCTGAGCCACGGTCGGCACGTCCTTCTTTCTCATCGTGAGCACGCATTCGTGGGATCCCGCCGGGGCGACCGCCGGGATCCCCCCCATTCTCCCAGACGCGGCCCGTCCTTCCCGCGCCGATATCCGGCGGACCGGTTCCGGGCCCGTACGGGTGGGACCGGTTCCGGTCCCGTCCGGATGCCTCCAGCGGCGGGGCGCGGCCGGAGGCGTCCGTATGTTCCCCGCGCTCCGTACACCCCGGCACAGCGCGTCACCACCCACCGGCCCCTCCCAGCCCCCCGACCAGCCCCGCCCAGCCGCCCGGTAACCGCGCACGCCGCCGCCCTCCCCCATGGGACACTGGGCAGCCGCACCACCGTTCCACTGATCCACACGAGAAACGGAAGCTCATGGCCTCGGTCCCTTCCCTCGCTTCGACCGTGCAGCAGCGCCTCGCGGACGCCCTCTCGGCAGCCCTGCCGGAGGCCGGTCCCGCCGACCCGCTGCTGCGACGTAGCGACCGGGCCGACTTCCAGGCCAACGGCATCCTCGCCCTCGCCAAGAAGCTCAAGGGCAACCCGCGCGAGCTGGCCACCCAGGTCGTGGCCGCCGTCGACCGCGGGGACACCCTCCAGGAGATCGAGGTCTCCGGCCCCGGCTTCCTGAACGTCACGGTCACCGACCGGGCGATCACCGAGACCCTGGCGGCCCGCGCCGCCGACGACCGCCTCGGCGTCCCGTACAACCCGTCCGCCGGGACGACGGTGATCGACTACGCCCAGCCGAACGTCGCCAAGGAGATGCACGTCGGCCATCTGCGCTCGGCGGTGATCGGCGCGGCGATGGTGGAGATCCTGGAGTTCACCGGTGAGAAGGTGATCCGGCGCCACCACATCGGCGACTGGGGCACCCAGTTCGGCATGCTCATCCAGTACCTGCTGGAGCACCCGCACGAGCTGGACCACAAGGACGGCGAGCGGGTCAGCGGCGAGGAGGCCATGTCCTCCCTGAACCGCCTCTACAAGGCCTCCCGCGCCCTCTTCGACTCCGACGAGGAGTTCAAGGCGCGCTCCCGTGACCGGGTCGTCGCCCTCCAGTCCGGTGACGAGGAGACGCTGGCGCTCTGGCAGCGGTTCGTGGACGAGTCGAAGATCTACTTCTACTCGGTCTTCGACAAGCTGGACATGGAGATCCAGGACCCGGACGTGGTCGGCGAGTCCGGCTACAACGACATGCTCGCCGAGACCTGCCGGCTGCTGGAGGAGTCCGGTGTCGCGGTCCGCTCCGAGGGCGCGCTCTGTGTCTTCTTCGACGACGTCAAGGGCCCCGACGGCAACCCGACCCCGCTGATCGTCCAGAAGTCCAACGGCGGGTTCGGATACGCCGCGACCGATCTGTCCGCCATTCGCGACCGGGTGGGGAACCTCGCCGCGGACACCCTGGTCTACGTGGTGGACGTCCGGCAGTCGCTGCACTTCAAGATGGTCTTCGAGACCGCGCGCCGGGCGGGCTGGCTGGACGAGCGCACCCAGGCCGTCCAGCTCGCCTTCGGTACGGTCCTGGGCGCCGACGGCAAGCCGTTCAAGACCCGCGCCGGTGAGACGGTCCGGCTGGAGGACCTGCTGGACGAGGCCGTCGACCGGGCCACGGCGGTGGTGCGGGACAAGGCCGCCAAGGTCGGTCTCAGCGAGTCGGAGATCACCGAGAACGGCCGGTTCGTGGGCATCGGCGCGATCAAGTACGCCGATCTGTCCACCTCCGCCGTGCGCGACTACAAGTTCGACCTGGACCAGATGGTCTCGCTCAACGGCGACACCTCGGTCTACCTCCAGTACGCGTACGCGCGGATCCGCTCCATCCTGCGCAAGGCGGGCGACCGCGTCCCGGCCGCCCACCCGGAGCTGGAGCTGGCCCCCGCCGAGCGGGCGCTCGGCCTCCATCTGGACCGGTTCGCGGAGACCGTCGCCGAGGTCGCCGCCGGGTACGAGCCGCACAAGCTCGCCGCGTACCTCTACCAGCTCGCCTCGCACCTGACGACCTTCTACGACCAGTGCCAGGTGCTCAGCGACGAGAACCCGGCCGAGGTGGTCGAGAACCGTCTCCTCCTGATCGAGCTGACCGCCCGCACCCTCCAGCAGGGCATGGCGCTGCTCGGCATCCGCACCCCCGAGCGCCTCTGATCACACCCCGGGCACCCCGCCCGGACCCGGAC
>NZ_JBHVHF010000129.1:0-21229 GCF_042800315.1 Streptomyces sp. NPDC057638 | reverse complement strand
GCCCAGGAGCGTCCGACGCTCCTGGGCGGGCCCCTGTCGTCGTGGCCCCTGTCGTCTTGAGGGCACCCGGGGCCCGGGGCTTCGGACCCCCGGGCTTCCGCACACCTTCGTGAAGCGGTTCCGCGCCGCTCAGTGCCGTTTCAGAGCCAGGAGGCGAACTCCAGCGTGGCCTCCGCCCGCCGGTCCCGCCCGGCCGACGGCGCCCGGGTCGCCGACACGACCGCGCAGAAGAGGACCCAGCCGCGCAGCCGGTCCGCGTCCACGTCCAGCGAGTCCGCGACCTTGGTGACCCGCCGCCGCGCCGCCCGCGCCCCGGACGAGGAGGCCACCAGGTCCTCCAGCCGGTCCAGGACCAGCCCCGCCAGGTCGTGGGCGCGCTCGCCGACGACGGGCTCGGGCCCGACCGCCAGCCAGGGCGTGCGCTCGCCCGCCAGCACCTTGCCCTGACGGAAGCAGCCGTGCAACAGCAGTTCCTCGGTGCCGGTGGCCGTCAGTCCCTCCCACGCCTCCAGGGCCTCAGCCACCAGCGGCGCGTCCGGGTACTCGCGCAACACGGCGGCCTGGCGGGCCGTTCGCGCCGCCACCGTCTCGAAGCCATGGCCCGGCTCCGGCGCGACCCAGAGCTTGCGGACCACTCCGGCCGCCTCCAGCAGCGCCTTCGCCTCCGGCAGCGACCGCAGGGAGACCTCCGGCCGCAGTCGCTCCAGCAGCAGCGCGTCCCCGGCCCCGGTCGGCCCGGGGGGCGTGGGCAGCACCCGCACCGCGCCCCAGCCGTCCCAGCGTTCCAGGGCCGCCCGTTCCCGGGCGGGCGCGGCGGCAGGCGGTGCGAGCTTCAGCGCGGCCGGGGTGTCATCGGCCCGCCGGACGAGCAGGACCACTCCGCTGCGGCCCCCGGGGGCGAGTACCCGGTCGATGGTGAGGTCCAGCCGGGCCACCGTCTCCTCGACGGTCGCGGGCAGCTCTCTCAGCCACTGGTCGTCCTCGCCGAGCGCCCGCGCCAGACGCTGGGGCGCTTCAAAACCCATGTGCGCGCATGTCCCCTTCGACACGCCGACCCCCGGGGGACCGGCTCACTGGACCGCCGGCCGTCCGTCCGCCGCCGGACGGGCCCGCTCCGCGAGCCCAGGAAAGGCTACGCCGCTGCCGCGCCAGCGCACGGCCCGCACCGCCGCCTCCCGCAGTGCCCCGGCCGCCTCCAGCCGCAGCGGTCCCCGCCCGGCCCGGACAAGATCGGAGTAGACGCCCGCCACCCGGTCCTCCAGATGGGCGGCGAGCCGCACGGCGGCGGCCGCGTCGGGCACCGGGAACGGCAGCGCGTAGGCGGGGGCGGAGGCGGCGGGCACCCCGCCGAGGTCGCGTACGGTCCGGGCGAGGGCGTCCCGGCGGGCCCGGTGGGCGCTGTGCGCCGCGGTCGCCTCGGCCCGGCGGGCCGGGCCGACCCGGGCGCCGACGACCCCGTACCCGTACACCGCGGCGTGCTCGGCCGCGAGCGCGGCCTGGACGGTGGCCAGCAGCGCCTTGGCGTCCCTCTGGTCACGCTCGTCACTCATCAGACATCCCCGTCGCGAAGGCGGTACGGAGACGGCCGGGCGCCCTCCCCGCCGATGGGACCGGCGGCACGGCTACGGCTCACGCCGCGCCCTCCTGTGCCGTCAGCAGATAGACATGGGTGGCGCTGGCGGCCGCCAGGGAGGCCAGCAGCCGGGCCAGTTCGGGTCCGGCGTCCGCCAGGGCGGTGGTGCGGGCGGCGGCGGCCCGCCGTTCGGCGCCGGCCAGCGCGGTCAGGGCGGCGGCTGGATCGGCGGGCACGGCCGGGGGAGCGGCCGGGGCACCGGACGGCGCCGTGGCGGGGGCGGTGGTCGTGCCGCCGAGGGCCGTCATATGGGCCGCCGCCGACGCCCGCAGCGGGGCCAGGCGTGCCGTGAGCTGGGGATGGCGCCGGATGGTGGCGTCGTAGTGGTCGCGGATCGTGCCGCTCGCGGCGGCCAATCGTTTCCGCAGTACGGTTTCCCGGGTGGTCTCCGCGCCCGGCGCACGCCCGCGCGTGTCAGCGCCGTCCGAGCACCCCGCCAGCGCGCCCGCACCGAGGGCGCCCGTCACCGCGAGCACGCGTCTGCGTGTCGTTCCCGTCGGCCCCACGCGCCTCTCCCTCGCTCTGCCGGTGATCATCGCCGCAGGCGAGCGTACCCGTGGCCGCCGCCGCGGTGGACGGCAACACCCTCACCGACCGGATACCCTTTGATCTGACACGCGACGATCCCACAACAGCACACGCGGCCGAGGAGTCACCCGGATGAGCACCACCCAGAGCGAAAGGCTGCGCGAGCTGGTGGAACCGCTCGTCAGCGCCGCGGAGCTGGATCTGGAGGAGATCGAGGTGACCCGCGCCGGGCGCCGTCGCCAGCTGCGGATCGTGGTGGACTCCGACCAGGGCGCGACCCTGGACGCCTGCGCCGAGCTGAGCCGCGTGATCTCCCAGAAGCTGGACGAGAGCGACGCCATGGGCGACGAGGAGTACGTCCTGGAGGTCGGCTCCCCCGGCGCCGAGCGTCCCCTGACCGAGCGCCGCCACTACGCGCGCGCCGTCGGACGCCTGGTCCGCTTCCAGCTGCACGAGGGCGGTGAGGTGACCGCCCGCCTCCTCGGGATCGACGACGACGGCATCGACACCGAGGTCCCCGGGGTGAAGGGGCGCAAGCCCACGGCCCGCCGGATCTCCTTCGACGAGGTCGCGAAGGCCCGCGTGGAGATCGAGTTCAACCGCAAGGACACGAAGAAGGAAGAGGAGGCGTAGCCGTGGACATCGATGTGAAGCTCCTGAGGGGCTTGGCACAGGAGAAGGAGATTCCCTTCGATCTGCTGGTCGAGGCGATCGAGTCGGCCCTCCTCATCGCGTACCACCGTACGGAGGGCAGCCGCCGTCACGCCCGGGTCGTGCTGGACCGCCACAGCGGCCATGTGACCGTCTGGGCGAAGGAGGAGCCGGGCGATCTGGAGGAGGGGCAGGAGCCCAAGGAGTTCGACGACACTCCGACCGACTTCGGCCGGATCGCCGCGACCACCGCCCGCCAGGTCATCCAGCAGCGCCTGCGGGACGCCGAGAACGACGTCACCTTCGGTGAGTACGCCCGCCGTGAGGGCGACATCGTCTCCGGCCAGGTGCAGCAGGGCAAGGACCCCAAGAACGTCCTGGTCCGGCTGGACGACAAGCTGGAGGCCATCCTCCCGGTCCAGGAGCAGGTCCCGGGCGAGGAGTACACCCACGGGCTGCGGCTGCGCACCTATGTGGTGCGCGTCGCCAAGGGTGTGCGCGGCCCGTCCGTGACCCTGTCGCGGACCCACCCCAACCTGGTGAAGAAGCTGTTCGCGCTGGAGGTCCCCGAGATCGCCGACGGCTCCGTCGAGATCGCGGCCATCGCCCGGGAGGCCGGACACCGCACCAAGATCGCGGTGCGGTCCACCCGTCCGGGGCTCAACCCGAAGGGCGCCTGTATCGGCCCCATGGGCGGCCGGGTCCGCAATGTGATGGGCGAGCTGCACGGCGAGAAGATCGACATCGTGGACTGGTCGGACGACCCGGCCGAGATGGTCGCCAACGCGCTCTCCCCGGCCCGGGTCAGCAAGGTGGAGGTCGTCGACCTCGCCGCCCGCTCGGCGCGGGTGACCGTGCCGGACTACCAGCTCTCGCTGGCGATCGGCAAGGAGGGGCAGAACGCCCGCCTCGCCGCCCGTCTCACGGGCTGGCGGATCGACATCCGGCCGGACACCGAGACGGTGGCGCCGGAGCAGCGGGACTGATCCGCCGTCCCGGCGCTGATCGGCCGACCACGGACACGGACACGGCGGGCGGACGGGATGTTCTCTCGAACTGGCTGGTTCCTTGTGGTCCGGCCCACGGCGCCCGCTGACCGTCCGGCCGGCGGGCCGGTGGTGGCCCGCCGATCGCGCGGCGGGCTCCGGCGGGCCGGTACCGGGCCCGTCATCCAGGCGGCCGGAGGGCCTCCTCCGGCCGGACCGCCCTGGGAGAACCCGCCCCGGACCACGACCGGGCCCGCCCCCGGGCGGTCTCCGGGAGGGCCGCCACGGTGCCGCCGGGAATCCCGCCGACCCGGTCCCGGTTGACCGGAACAGGGGCGTTCTCCGTGGTCGGGTCCGCGATCGGGTCCGCGATCGGGACTCAGATCTAGACAACGAGTGTTCGAATCTTGCCCCGTAAGGGTGAGGTCGGTGCGGGGAGGTAGACTTAATCGTGTCTGGCCGGACGCATGCCCAGGTATGCCCTGAACGCACGTGTGTGGGCTGCCGGGAGCGAGCGGCCAAGGCCGATCTGCTGCGGATCGTGATGATCGGGGAACAGTGCGTCCCCGACGATCGCGGTACGCTGCCCGGCCGGGGTGCCTATGTGCACCCCGCCGTGGTCTGTCTCGATCTGGCGGTACGCCGCCGCGCGTTCCCCCGGGCCTTCAGGGCCAAGGGGCCGCTCGGCACCGCCGATGTGCGGCACCACGTGGAGCAGTGGAACGGACGACTCCCCGACCTGTCGGGGCCGTCCGCGCCGTCTGCCCCGTCCGTGTGAGCGCGGACAGCGGTCCGGGACCCAGCTCCCGGGCGGCCGTCCGGGCGGCACGGACGAGCGATCCGGAGCGGTGAAGAAGAAGTACGGCACGGAACCCCGTGCGGTCAGGTACCTCGCGAGTTGGAAGTAGGTCGAGATTGCGATGAGCACTCGATGAGTACGCGATGAGTACGCCCATGAAGTAGCGACGGTCCGGCGTAACCCGGACCTCAAAGGAGCGATGTGGCTAAGGTCCGGGTATACGAACTCGCCAAGGAGTTCGGTGTAGAGAGCAAGGTCGTCATGGCCAAGCTCCAGGAACTCGGTGAATTCGTCCGTTCGGCGTCCTCGACGATCGAGGCGCCGGTGGTACGCAAGTTGACTGACGCTTTGCAGGGATCCGGCTCCGGTGCCGGCAAGACCGCTGCCAAGCCCGGCGCGCCCCGCAAGGCCGCGCCGTCCCCCGCCGCCCCCCGTCCGGGCGGCCCCACTCCCGGCGCGCCCTCCCCGGCCGCGCCGCGTCCGGCTGCCCCGAAGCCCGGCGCCCCGGCCCCCCGGCCGACCGCGTCCGAGGCTCCCGCGAGCAGCGCCCCGGCCTCGGCGCCCGCTCCGGGCCCGCGTCCGGGTCCCAAGCCCGCGCCCGCGCGTCCCGCGGCCCCCGTGCCGCAGGCGGAGTTCTCCGCCCCGGCGCAGCCCGCCGCCCCGCAGGCGCCCCGTCCGGGTGCTCCCGCCCCGCGCCCCGGCGCCCGTCCGGGTGGCCAGCGCGATGGCGGCCAGCGTGACGGTGGTCAGCGTGACGGCGGCCAGCGTGACGGCGGCCAGCGCGGTGGTCAGCGTGATGGCGATCAGCGCGGTGGCGACCGTCCGGCGCGTCCCGCGGGCCAGGGCGGTCCCCGTCCCGGCGGCCGTCCGGCCGGTCCCCGCCCGGGTAACAACCCCTTCACCTCCGGTGGCTCCACCGGCATGGCGCGCCCGCAGGCGCCCCGTCCCGGTGCCCCGCGTCCCGGCGGCGCCCCCGGTGCCCCGCGTCCGCAGGGTGGTCCCGGTGGCGCTCCGCGTCCGCAGGGCGGCCAGGGCGCTGCCCGTCCGACCCCCGGCGGTATGCCGCGTCCGCAGGCCCCCCGTCCCGGTGGCGGCCCCGCGGGCAACCGCCCGAACCCGGGCATGATGCCGCAGCGTCCCGCGGCCGGTCCCCGCCCCGGCGGCGGTCCCGGCGGCGGCGGTGGCCGTCCCGGTGGCGCTGGTCGTCCCGGTGGTGGCGGTGGCGGCGGCGGCTTCGGCGGCGGTCGTCCCGGGTTCGCCGGTCGTCCCGGTGGTCCGGGTGGCCGTGGTGGCACACAGGGCGCCTTCGGCCGTCCCGGCGGGCCCGCCCGTCGCGGCCGCAAGTCGAAGCGTCAGAGGCGCCAGGAGTACGAGGCCATGCAGGCCCCGTCGGTCGGCGGCGTGATGCTGCCCCGCGGTGGCGGCGAGACCATCCGTCTCTCCCGTGGTGCCTCCCTCACCGACTTCGCCGAGAAGATCAACGCCAACCCGGCCTCGCTGGTCGCGGTGATGATGAACCTCGGCGAGATGGTGACGGCGACCCAGTCCGTCTCCGACGAGACCCTCCAGCTCCTCGGCGGCGAGATGAACTACACGGTTCAGATCGTCAGCCCGGAGGAGGAGGACCGCGAGCTGCTGGAGTCCTTCGACATCGAGTTCGGCGAGGACGAGGGCGGCGACGAGGCCCTGGTCTCCCGTCCCCCGGTCGTCACCGTCATGGGTCACGTCGACCACGGTAAGACGCGGCTGCTCGACGCCATCCGCAAGACGAACGTGGTGGCGGGCGAGGCCGGCGGCATCACCCAGCACATCGGTGCCTACCAGGCCGCGACCGAGGTCAACGGCGAAGAGCGCAAGATCACCTTCATCGACACCCCGGGTCACGAGGCGTTCACCGCCATGCGTGCCCGTGGTGCGAAGTCCACCGACATCGCGATCCTCGTGGTCGCGGCCAACGACGGTGTGATGCCGCAGACGATCGAGGCGCTCAACCACGCCAAGGCGGCCGACGTCCCGATCGTCGTCGCGGTCAACAAGATCGACGTCGAGGGCGCCGACCCGACCAAGGTGCGCGGTCAGCTCACCGAGTTCGGTCTGGTCGCCGAGGAGTACGGCGGCGACACGATGTTCGTCGACATCTCCGCCAAGCAGGGTCTGCACATCGACTCCCTGCTGGAGGCCGTGGTCCTCACCGCGGACGCCTCGCTCGACCTGCGGGCCAACCCCGACCAGGACGCGCAGGGCATCGCGATCGAGTCCCACCTCGACCGTGGCCGTGGTGCCGTCTCGACGGTCCTGGTCCAGCGCGGAACGCTGCGCATCGGCGACACGATGGTGGTCGGCGACGCGTACGGCCGGGTCCGGGCCATGCTCGACGACAAGGGCGAGAACGTGGAGGAGGCGGGTCCGTCGACCCCGGTCCTCGTCCTCGGTCTGACCAACGTGCCGGGCGCGGGCGACAACTTCCTCGTCGTCGACGAGGACCGCACCGCCCGCCAGATCGCCGAGAAGCGCGCCGCCCGTGAGCGCAACGCCGCGTTCGCCAAGCGCACCCGCCGGGTCTCCATCGAGGACCTGGACAAGGTGCTCAAGGCGGGCGAGGTCCAGCAGCTCAACCTCATCATCAAGGGCGACGCGTCCGGTTCGGTCGAGGCCCTGGAGTCCTCCCTGCTCCAGCTCAATGTGGGCGAGGAGGTCGACATCCGGGTCCTGCACCGGGGTGTCGGTGAAGTCACCGAGTCGGACATCAACCTGGCGATGGGTTCCGACGCGATCGTCATCGGCTTCAACGTCCGCGCGGCCGGCCGTGCCTCGCAGATGGCCGAGCGCGAGGGCGTCGAGGTCCGCTACTACTCGGTGATCTACCAGGCCATCGAGGAGATCGAAGCGGCCCTCAAGGGCATGCTCAAGCCGGAGTACGAAGAGGTCGAGCTGGGCAAGGCGGAGATCCGCGAGGTCTTCCGCTCCTCCAAGCTCGGCAACATCGCGGGTGTCCTCATCCGCTCCGGCGAGGTCCGGCGCAACACCAAGGCCCGCCTGCTCCGCGACGGCAAGGTCATCGCGGAGAACCTCAACATCGAGGGCCTGCGCCGCTTCAAGGACGATGTCACCGAGATCCGCGAGGGCTTCGAGGGCGGTATCAACCTCGGGAACTACAACGACATCAAGGTCGACGACGTCATCGCGACGTACGAGATGCGCGAGAAGCCGCGGGGCTGACGCTCCGAGGTGCCGGAGAGGGCTCCGGGTCCCGCCGCCCACGGTGGCGGGACCCGGGTCCCCTCCCCGGACCCCGTGTGACTCGGGCCGGGGCCGTCCGACGGTGGAATATCCGTCGAGCGGCCCCGGCCGACGCGTGTACGGTTCTGGTGTTCCTGCCCATGGCGGCAGGGCTCAGGGACGCGTACGCGTCATGAACCCGGACCGGCGGGACATCCGGACACGTCTATGTATGTGGGGACGCTCTCCTTCGATCTGCTCCTTGGCGACGTACGGTCACTGAAGGAGAAACGCTCCGTGGTCCGCCCGATCGTCGCCGAGCTCCAGCGGAAGTTCGCCGTGAGCGTGGCGGAGACCGGCGACCAGAACCTCCACCGGCGGGCCGAGATCGGCGTCGCGGTGGTCTCGGGAGACACCGGGCACCTCACCGAGGTCCTGGACCGGTGTGAGCGGCTCGTCGCGGCCCGCCCGGAGGTGGAACTGCTCTCGGTTCGACGCAGGCTCCACAGCGACGAAGACTGAGGACAAGACCCCCTATCGGGTCGGCAGCAGACAGCAGCAGGCAAGCAGCGGTAAGAAGGAGAAGGACCAGTGGCCGACAACGCGCGGGCGAGGAAACTGGCGGACCTCATCAGGGAAGTGGTCGCCGAGAAGCTACAGCGCGGTATCAAGGACCCGCGGCTCGGCACCCATGTGACCATCACGGACACCCGTGTCACCGGGGACCTGCGGGAGGCCACGGTCTTCTACACGGTCTACGGCGACGACGAGGACCGGGCCAGCGCCGCCGCCGGGCTCCAGAGCGCCAAGGGCGTGCTGCGTTCCGCGGTCGGCGCCGCGGCGGGTACCAAGTTCACCCCCACGCTGACCTTCGTGGCGGACGCGCTCCCCGAGAACGCCAAGACCATCGAGGACCTGCTGGACAAGGCACGGGCCTCGGACGCCCAGGTCCGTGAGGCGTCCTCGGGCGCCAGCTATGCCGGCGAGGCGGACCCGTACCGCAAGCCGGAGGACGAGGACGACGCCTCCGCATGACCGATCGCACCCCACCCCCCGACGGCCTGGTCATCGTCGACAAGCCGTCGGGCTTCACCTCCCATGACGTGGTCGCCAAGATGCGCGGGATCGCCAGGACCCGCCGCGTCGGCCACGCGGGCACGCTCGACCCCATGGCCACCGGAGTGCTCGTGCTCGGCGTCGAGCGGGCCACCAAGCTCCTCGGCCATCTGGCGCTGACCGAGAAGGAGTACCTCGGCACCATCCGGCTCGGCCAGACCACGGTCACCGATGACGCCGAGGGCGAGATCACCGCCTCCGCCGACGCCTCCCGGATCACCCGGCCGGCGATCGACACCGGGGTGGCGGCCCTGACCGGGACCATCATGCAGGTCCCGTCCAAGGTCAGCGCCATCAAGATCGACGGCAAGCGCTCCTACGCCCGGGTGCGCGGCGGCGAGGAGTTCGAGATCCCGGCCCGCCCGGTGACGGTCTCCTCGTTCCAGGTCTACGACGTCCGTGACGCCGTCGCCGAGGACGGTACGGCGGTGCTGGACCTGGTGGTCTCCGTGGTCTGCTCCTCCGGCACCTATATCCGCGCCCTCGCCCGGGACCTCGGTGCCGGGCTCGGCGTCGGGGGCCATCTCACCGCGCTGCGGCGCACCCGGGTCGGCCCCTACGGCCTGGACGCGGCCAGGACCCTGGACCAGCTCCAGGAGGAGCTGACCGTGATGCCGATCGCCGAGGCCGCCGCGGCCGCCTTCCCGCGCTGGCAGGTGGACGAGCGCCGGGCCCGGCTGATCGCCAACGGCGTGCGGCTGGACATGCCCTCCCATGAGAGCTCGCCGGTCGCCGTCTTCGGCCCGGATGAGCGGCTGCTCGCGCTGGTGGCGGAGGAGCGGGGCAAGGCCAAGAGCCTGGCCATCTTCGTCTGAGACGTCTGAGACGTCTGAGCCGTCTGACTGTCTGAGACGTCTGACTGTCTGGGGCGCCTGAGGCGTCTGAACTGTCTGAGGTGCCTGAGGCGACTTCGACTGAGCCGTCGTCGTGCGGGGCGGCGGCTCGTGACGCCCCCGGGAGCGGGCACGCCGGGTCACGCGTCGGACCCGTCGGAGCGTGGAGCGGACGCGCCCACCGTCCGCTCCACGGTCCCCCTCCGCAGGGAGCCTCTCCCGCCCGGACCCGGCCCGCACCCCCGGTGACGGGCGCTCGGAGTGAAGCGAGGGGCACGCCGGGGGCACTCGCGTACCGCCGTGTGAGACGCCGGTGCGGTACCGATGCCCGCCCACGTCCGTGGGCATGGCAGTCTTAGACCTGCGTAATCGACAAGGTCTATCGGCATTCCAGAACACGGGTTCGGGCGAGGAGCGGTCACAGTGCAGCGCTGGCGTGGCTTGGAGGACATCCCCCAGGACTGGGGGCGCAGCGTCGTCACCATCGGCTCCTACGACGGGGTGCACCGGGGACACCAGATCATCATCGGGCGGGCCGTCGAGCGCGCCCGTGAGCTGTCGGTGCCGTCCGTGGTCGTCACCTTCGACCCGCACCCCAGCGAAGTCGTCCGCCCCGGCAGCCACCCGCCGCTGCTCGCACCCCACCACCGCCGGGCCGAGCTGATGGCGGAGCTGGGGGTGGACGCGGTGCTGATCCTGCCGTTCACCGCCGAGTTCTCGCAGCTCTCCCCGGCCGACTTCATCGTGAAGGTGCTGGTGGACAAGTTGCACGCGCGGCTGGTGGTGGAGGGCCCCAACTTCCGCTTCGGCCACCGCGCCGCCGGGAACGTGGCGTACCTGACCGAGCTGGGCCAGACGTACGACTACGAGGTCGAGGTCATCGACCTGCATGTCAGCGGGAGCGCGGGCGGTGGCGAGCCCTTCTCCTCCACCCTGACCCGGCGGCTGGTCGCCGCCGGTGACGTCGAGGGCGCGGCGGAGATCCTGGGCCGCCCCCACCGGGTGGAGGGTGTGGTCGTCCGGGGCGCCCAGCGCGGGCGCGAGCTCGGCTTCCCCACGGCGAACCTGGAGACCCTGCCGCACACCGCCGTCCCCGCCGACGGCGTGTACGCGGGCTGGCTGACGGTGGCGGGGGAGCGGATGCCCGCCGCGATCTCGGTCGGCACCAACCCCCAGTTCGCGGGCACGGAACGGACGGTGGAGGCGTACGCCATCGACCGGGTCGGGCTCGATCTGTACGGTCTGCACGCGGCCGTCGACTTCCTCGCCTACGTACGGGGACAGCGGACGTTCGCATCGGTGGACGCGCTGCTGGTCGCGATGGCCGACGACGTCAAGACGTGCCGTGAGCTGACGGCGGAGTAGGACCCCGCTCCAGGTCCGCCGGTCGGCGGCGGGGCAGAGGACCCGGTGGATGAGACGGCCGCGCGCCGGTGCCGCCGGGTCCACCAGTGTCTCCGGGCAGCATCAACACCCCTCGCCCCGGCGTCCGTTCGACGCCGCCCGTCCGGCGGGGGCGGGTCCGTCCACGCGCCCGTCCCGGCCGGTGGGTGGGGAGCACCCGGGGCGCTCCCCACCCACCGCCGTCAGCCCTGCGGAGCCGGGGGGTCCGGGAGCGGCCAGTCATCGTCGGGACCGCGCCGGTTCGCCTTCTCCTCCCGGCGCGGCCGCTCACCTTCGGACGGCCCCGCGGCTGGCTGCGGCTGCCCGGGATACGGCTGCACCGGCGGCGGATACGCGTACCCCTGGCCCTCGTTCGGCTGTCCGGTGCCGGGGGCCTGCTGGCCCGGGAGGGGTCCGAAGCCGCCCGGCCGGCCCTGACCGTACGGCGGCGAAGGCGGCGCGTACGCGGGGTGCGGCGGGGGCAGCGGCTGGCCCTGCGGCGGCGGGGGGCCCGGCGGGGTCGGCTGGACGGGTGCGCCGGGCTGGCCCTGGGGCGGCAGCGGCACACCCGGCGGCTGTCCGGGGGGCAGCGGCTGGCCCGGCGGCGCGCCGGGAACCCTCGGGGGCATCGGCGCCCCGGCCTGTCCCGGGTACCCCTGGGGCATCGGTGGGGGCTGCGGCGGCGGAGTGCCCGGGGGCATCGCCTGCGGCGGGTACGGGGCCGGGTGCGGCGGGGCCTGTCCCGGGTAGGCCGGAGCCGGATACCCCGGCCGCGCCGGGTGACCGGCGGGTCCCTGCTGACCGGGGTACCCGGGCTGGGCGGGCGGAGCGGCGTACCCCGGCGGGGTCGGCTGCTGCCCCGGCCAGCTCCCCGGCATCGGCGGCGCCATGGTCGGCGGCGGATTGCCGTCCGCCGTCCACAGCCCTTGCTGCTGCTGAGCCCGGACGAAGTCCTCCGCGATCAGCGCGGAGAGATGGAAGTACGCCTCCCGCGTCTTCGGCCGCATCATGTCCAGATCGACCTCGGCACCCGCCGCCAGATGCTCGTCGAACGGGACGACGACCACCCCGCGACAGCGGGTCCTGAAGTGCTGGACGATGTCCTCCACCTTGATCATCTTCCCCGTCTCGCGGACCCCCGAGATGACGGTGACCGACCGCTGCACCAACTCCGCGTACCCGTGCGCCGAGAGCCAGTCGAGCGTCGTCGACGCGCTGCTCGCGCCGTCCACGGACGGGGTGGAGACGATGATCAGCTGGTCGGCGAGGTCGAGCACCCCGCGCATGGCGCTGTAGAGCAGCCCGGTGCCGGAGTCGGTGAGGATGATCGGGTACTGACGGCCCAACACGTCGATGGCGCGCCGGTAGTCCTCGTCGTTGAAGGTCGTGGAGACGGCCGGGTCCACGTCGTTGGCGATGATCTCCAGCCCGGACGGCGCCTGCGAGGTGAACCGGCGGATGTCCATATACGAGTGGAGATACGGGATCGCCTGCACCAGGTCCCGGATGGTCGCCCCGGTCTCCCGGCGCACCCGGCGCCCCAGCGTCCCCGCGTCCGGGTTGGCGTCGATCGCGAGGATCTTGTCCTGGCGCTCGGTCGCCAGCGTCGCGCCCAGGGCGGTGGTGGTGGTCGTCTTGCCGACACCGCCCTTGAGGCTGATCACGGCGATGCGGTAGCAGGAGAGCACCGGGGTGCGGATCAGCTCCAGCTTGCGCAGCCGCTCGGCCTCCTCCTTCTTCGCCCCCAGCCGGAACCGTGAGGCCGCCGAGGGCATCCGGCTGGACCTGGCCTTCGGCCGGCCGCCCCGCAGCAGCCGGTCCGACGACAGCTCCACCGCCGCCGTGTACCCCAGGGGAGCCCCGGGCACCGAACGCTCGCGCTGGTCATGCGTCACCGCCGACGGCCACGCCCCGCCGCCCCGGGGGTCGACCGGCTGCGGCGACTGCTGCCCCGGTTGCGGCGGTGGGGGTACGGGAGTGCCGGGCCCGCTCGCCCCGGGCTGGCCCTGGGGGCCGGGCGGGGGCGGCGGGAAGCCGTAACCGGCGGGGGCGGCCTGAGGCGGAACGCCCTGCGCACCCTGCGCACCCGGGGTGCCGGGCACGGCCGGGGGGAGGGGCGCCGCGGCCTGCTGGGGCGGCTGGGGCTGGGGTGCGACGGGACCCGGCTCGTGGCGCGGCTGCGGAAAGCCGTAACCGGGCGGCGGCGGGCCCGGGACGGCGTCGGGTCGCGGCGGCGGGAAACCATCACCAGGCGGCGGAGCCAGCGGAGTTGTCGCGGGCGGCGGGGTCACCGGAGTTGTCGCGGGCTGTGGGGTCACCGGAGCCTCACCCTCCGGCGCGCCGGGCCGCTGCGGCGCGGTGGCGGCGGGCGCGAACGCGGGCGGCAGCGGGGGCAGTGCGGGCCCGCCCTCGTCACCGGTCCAGGACCGGGCCCCGGTGCCGTCCGGGGACGGGGTGGTGTCGGGGGCCTTGTCCGGCGTGGTCCTCGCCGGGGCGCCCGTGCCACCCGGAGCGGCGCCGAGGGTGCCTGCCGCTTCCTCGGTGGCGGCGGTCTCCTCGGCGGTCCCGGCCTCGTCCGACGGGACCGCACGCACGGCGCGCTCATCATGTGCCGTGGCAGGACGCGCCGCGGTATCCGGGTCCGGTTCCGGGTCTGCCGTGGGCGCCACCGGGGCGGCGGACGGAGCGTCGCCCCCGGCCGGACCCGGGCCGGTCGCCTTCTCCTCGGCCGACGGTGCCGCCGACGGGACGTCAGGGCCCGTCGCGGCGGGCTCTGTGGGCTCTGCGGGAGGGACGGGCGCGCCCGTGGTCGCGGCGGGCGGAGGTGCGGCGGGCGGGGCCGTGGCCACCGGCGTGGGAGCGCTCCCGGGCACGACGGCGGCCGGATCCGGCGCCGGGGGAGTGGACGCCGGTACGGGCTCCGGAGCCGCCGGACCGGGGGGCACGGGAGCCGGGACCGCGCCTGTGGCTGTCCCCGGACCGCTACCGGTCGCCGCGCCCGTGTCCGTACCCGCACTCGTGTCCGTACCCGTGTCCGTACCTGTCGCCGGGGGCGCTGTCGGCACCCTCGGTGGCCAGCCCGGCTCGAAGCCGCTGCCCTCCGGCGGGGAGGGGAGCCCCGGTACCGGCGTCCCCGGTGCTCCCGCCGCCGTGGCGGAGCCGTCCGTGCCGCTCGGTGTGTGCTGGGTGTACCAGGCCGGTGGGGTGTAGTCGATGGTGAACTCACCCGTCGCGTCGGCGGGTTCGGCGTCGGACTCGTCGGCGGGAAGGTCCCAGTCCCCGCGCACCTCGTCACGATCGCTGTTCACTGTGCCTCCTGGTGTGGTCGAGCACCCTTGTGCCGTCATGGGTGGGGGCGACCGCAAGGTCTTGTGCCACTCTCCGTACCACCCTAATCGTCAACGCGCCCGGTCCGGCAGGGCCGACCAGCCACCCGCCTCCGCCCTCTGAGACATGCCCCGCCGAAAGCGCGGGCCACCCTCGGCGCGGCCCCTCGTGCCGAGGTGGCTGCCCCACCCGAGTCCGCTCTGCGTCCGGTCGGGGCGCCCGTGCGCGCACGGGCGCCCGGCGTCAGTCCACGCGCCGGGCGGCGCCCAGCAGTCCGGTCTCGGAGTCCGTGGGCTGCGTCATGGCGAACTGGCGGTCCCTGGTGGTGCACCAGAGCGTCACCCCGTCCGCGAGGGTGGAGAGTGCCTCCGTCTCGGCCCGGGGCAGCCGCATCGCCGCGCCGATCCGCGCGGCCTCGTCCGGTGCTACCCGCTGCACCCCGACCAGGCCCGACTTCTCCATCAACCGGGCGGCGACCGGGCTCAGATAGGGCAGCAGCGTCACCACCGACTGCCAGGGCGCCGAGACCACCCGGCCGCGCGGCGGGCGCATCCCGCAGTCCCGGATGACGACCACCGGGCTACCGGCGGAGGCACCCTGGGGCGGGACCCGGCCCACATCGTGCAGGGATACGCACGGCTGACCGCCCCCGGCGGCCTGGGCCAGCGCCGTCCACGCGGGGGCCCGGCCGGTCTCCACCGTCACCCGTGCCCCGGTCGCGGCGGCGCGCAGCGCCAGCACCTGTGCCGTCCACAGCCCGCCGATCAGCGTCACGTCGTAGGGCGAGGGGCGGTTGATGCCGAGCACCGTCGGTCTGCCCTCCGCGTCCACGCCCATGACCACCCCGTCGTCGCCGACGGGCAGCGCCAGCGGGCCGAGCTGGTCCAGGGAGACGGTGTGACGGTCACGGCGCGGGCCGAGCAGCCCGAAGCCGATCCGGGACCGGGAGCCAGGCCGTGCGGCGGGCAGGGACATCAGCGGGCTCCCCCGAGCGGCAGAGTGGCGAGCATGCCGGGCAACTGCTCACGGTCCAGGCGGACCAGTCCGGTCCTGACCCCCCGGGCCATCCGCTCCAGTTCATGGCGGGCGGTCACCAGTTCCTCGTCGCTGCGCCCGGTGATCCGCAGATGCCCGCTGAGCGCGACGCCCTGGCGGCCACCGGGCCCCAGGGTGAGGCTGAACGTGGTCGCGAGCGCGGAGACCGAGGTCAGCAGCGCCACCAGCTGGGGCATCGAGGCCCCGTCGGCGCCGAACTGCGGCCAGCGCCCCACCCAGTAGGCCGTGTGCCGGCGGTCGTCCACCCGCCAGGTGCGGGAGGTCTCCTGTGTGCGCCGGGCCGGGGTCTCCACCCGGCCCGCCTGGGCGATGGCCAGCGGGCTGGCACAGGTCGAGGTGGCCAGCGCGGACGCCAGCTCCTGCTCGGTCAGGACGGTCGCGGCGAACCCGGACCCGGCCAGCCGGCTCGCCAACTGGTCGGCGGCGCGCACCAGACACCGCTGCGCGCCCTCCAGGCCGCCGCCGCGCGCGGCCACCGCCTCGGGGCAGAGCTCCGGGTCCAGCTTGAGCGCGACCCAGGTGATCCGCAGCGCCGGGGCGCCGCTCAGCGACTGGATCGGCCCGTAGTTGCGCGCCGCCACCGACTGCGACGGCAGGTGCGGCGCGGGCGCGGGCTGGGTGTGCTGCACGATCTGCGCCGACTCCAGCCGGATGCCGTCGACCTCCAGCACCTCCCGTATCAGCGCCAGGGGGAGCGGCCGGGCGGTGCGTTCCGCCCGCAGCGCGGTCCCGTCGGCCTCGACCTGGAGCACCGCCGTCAGGAACGTGCCGTCGCCGATCATCCCGATCGGCCGCCGGTCGCGGTCGCTGTAGGAGTACGTGCGCAGCGCGGGGTCGCACTCGATGACCGGGGCGAGCTGGGGGTCGGTGCCCGGCGGCGGTATCAGTGAGGGGGCCCTGCGGGTGCGGGCCCGGAAGGCGACGGCGGTGCCCAGCCACTCGGGCAGCGAACGGCGGTGCCGTCGCACCACGGCCAGCAGCACCAGCACCACGGCCAGTACGGCCGCCGGGGCGAGCAGCAGCGTGTCGACGACCCAGGCGGTCACCAGCAGCGCGGCGGCGATCTCCACCAGCACCAGCTGTTGCAGACGGAACGAACCGAAGTGGCCGGGACGCCCGGTGAGCCGGAGCACGGCCGCCCCCGGGGCCGCCGTGGGCGCGGCGGACCGCTGGTGCCCCGCCGGAGTGCCTTCCGGGGACTGCGGGACGCGCGCGTCCCCTCCCCGGCGCGAGGACCGTACGCGCATAGCGGAAGCCACTGTCCGTCCCCCGTTCACACGGCCGCTGTTCACCCTGGTCACCCCCGTCCGGGCAACGGAACGAGGGGTCTTGGCGGCCGGATCACCCTACCCGCCCCCGGGGTCTCATCAGATAAGAGGCATAGTAGGGGGCCGGTCTGACAAGCTCTGCCGAGCGGGCGGGGGCGCGTCGTACCAACGGCATCGCCCGAGCGCGACCGGCACGCTCCGGGCCGGTCGGCACTGATCCGGTCGGCACTGATCCGGTCGGCACTGATCCGAGCGGGACAGAGCCGGGCGGGACAGAGCCGGGCGGGACCGGGCGGGACAGAGCCGGGCGGGACCGGGCGGGCACCGCGCACCAACCGGTCGCCCGCCACGGGGAACAGCGCATCCTTCACCAGTGGGGACTCATGGCATCACGGCGGGAAGAGCTCAACGCGTACACCTTCGCGAAGAAGCGCACGGTCGCGGCCTTCCTCCAGCCCTCCGCCACCGGCACCGAGGAGGGCGCCCCCCGCCCCCTGCGCGCCATCGTCCCCGGGCTGATCGTGGGCGCGCTGGTACTGGCCGGATTCGGCGCCTTCGGGATGTTCAAACCCAAGGCGCCCAAGGACTGGGCCGCCCCCGGCACCAAGGTGATCGTGGGCAAGAAGTCCACCACCCGCTATGTGGTGCTGGAGACGGGCAAGGGCAAGAACAAGAAGGCGCTGCTCCACCCCGTCCTCAACCTCGCCTCGGCCCGGCTGCTGCTCGATCCCCAGCAGGTCAAGGTGGTCACCGTCAGCGATGACCTCCTGGACAAGGGCAAGCCCCCGCGCGGCCCCATCCTCGGCATCCCCTACGCCCCCGACCGGCTCCCCGGCGACAAGGAGGCGGGCGAGGCCAAGCGGTGGGCGGTCTGCCAGCAGCCCGGCGCGGGGAAGAGCGGCTCGGTCCAGAAGGCCACGTTCGTCTTCGGCGACCGCGACCGCCACCGTACCGAGGGTTCCCGCAAGCTGAGGGACGGACAGGTTCTCTACGTACGCGGCCAGAAGGGCCAGCGCTATCTCGTGGACCGGTCGGGCACCAAGTACCGGATACCCGGCGACCCGGCCGATCTGCTCACCCGTACCCTCGTCGGCAGCGAGGAGCCGCAGCCCGTCACCGACGACTGGCTGGCGACCCTCCACGACGGCGACCGGGTGGAGTTCCCCGAGATACCCGGGACCGTCGGCACGGACGCGGGTGTCGGCGGCGGCCTCAGCGACGGTCAGGATGTGGTCGGCCGGGTCCTCCAGGCGCAGACCGGCACCGGTCCGCAGCATTATGTGGTCCTCAGGAACCGGGTCCAGCGGGTCTCCGACTTCACCGCCTGGCTGCTCATCAACTCCCCTCAGACCGACCGGCTCGATATGCGCGGCCGGGCGACCGCCGTGGACGCGGCCTCGCTCTCCCCGGACGCCGAGGTCTTCGGCGACCACTACCGCTGGCCCTCCCTCAAGGCCGAACAGGTCAACTCCGCGGACGGCGGGCGCGACACCGTATGCAGCGTGCTGCGCAAGGTCGACGACAAGGGCCGTACCACCCTCTCCGTCTGGGCCGGATCCGCGTACCCGGCCGAGATCACCTCCGTCGGCACCAGCACCTATGTCACCCCCGGCACCGGGCTCCTCTACACCCAGGTCCAGGGCGAGCAGACCCGCCCCGGCGGTTCCCTCTTCCTCGTCACCGACACCGGGCTGCGCTACGCGGTCCAGGAGAACGGCGACAGCGACACCCGCCGTTCCGAGATCGGCACCGGGGACCGGGAGCGGGAGTCCGACGGCCGCCCCGAGCCCAGCCAGGCCCAGATCAGGCTCGGATACGGCAAGATCACCCCGACCCTGGTCCCCATCACCTGGTCGGAGTTCCTCTCCAAGGGGCCACGGCTGGACACCAACAGCGCGCGCCAGCCGCAGGGTTCCTAAAGCGCTTCCGGCGGATCGCGCCGGGCTCGTGTGCTGCCCCCGGCTACCGCCGGGCCTCCGGCACCGCACCGCTCTCCCGGGGCCTTCGGCCCGGGTGGGGGTGGCCCGGGCGGACGGCGCTACTGTGACGACACTCTCCAGGGAGGCTGACCCCATGCGCCCGTTCCTCCGCCGCGCGCTGCCCCTGTCGGCGGCCGTCGCGCTCACCGCCGGGGCCCCGCTCCCGTACGCCTCCGCCGAGCCCGTCGCGGAGGGCGTCCCCGTACGGCTCGACGGCGGCGGGGAGTGCACGTTCCCGATGCGGAGGCAGATCCCCGGTATCCCCTGGACCCTCCAGCGGGTGCTGCTGGACGAGCTGTGGCAGGACACCCGGGGCGAGGGGGTGCGGGTCGCCGTCATCGACACCGGGGTCGACACCCGCAACCCGCAGTTGCGTACGGCGGTGGACCGGAAGGCGGGGGCGGACTTCCTGCCCCGGGACGAGGACGGGCCGGGCCGTGGGGACGGGAAGGGGGGCGCCGCCGGGACCGTCGACGAGATCGGGCACGGCACCAAGGTCGCCGGGATCATCGCGGCCCGCCCGCGCGCCGGAACCGGGTTCGTGGGGCTGGCGCCCGCCGCCACCATCATCCCGATCCGGCAGAACGACGAGAAGAACAGCGGCAACGACCGCACCATGGCCCAGGCGATCGACCACGCCATCGCCGAGAAGGCCGACGTCATCAACATCTCCCAGGACACCGCCAAACCGCTGGCGCCGACCTCACGGCTCGCGCTCGCGGTACGGCGGGCGCTGGCGGAGGACATCGTCGTCGTCGCGTCGGCGGGCAACGACGGGATGGACGGCGAGGCGAAGAACACCTACCCCGCCGCCTTCCCCGGGGTGCTGGCCGTGGCCTCCTCCGACCGCAACAACGAACGGGCCGCGTTCTCCCAGCCGGGCCCCTTCGTCGGGGTCGCGGCGCCCGGCGTCGACATCGTCTCCACCGTCCCCGGCGGCGGTCAGTGCGTCGACAACGGCACCAGCTTCTCGGCGCCCTATGCCGCCGGGGTGGCGGCGCTGCTGAAGGCCAAGTACCCGAAGTGGACCGCCGCCGAGATCGGCGCGCGCATCATGCAGACCGCCGAGCGGACCGTCAACGGCCGCGACGACTATGTCGGCTGGGGCGTGGTCGACCCGGTGCGCGCCCTCGACGGCCGGGCCGAGCCGGTCGCCGCGCCCCGGGCCGACCCCGGTCCGCCCCGGCCCCCGGCGCCCGAGCCCGCGCCGCTCACCCTCACCGAGACCGCGCAGGAACGTTCCGAGCGATACGCCACGTACGCGGTGGGCGCGACCGTGGTGGTGATCGCCGTCATCGCGGGCACCGCCACGGTGCTCCGCGACACCCGCCGCCGCAGGACCCGCTGAGGGGCACGTCCGACCGTACGGGGACGGCCCGCCGACGGTACGGAGACGGGCTCGCGTGCCCCTACGGAGACGGGCCCGCCGACCGCACGGAGACGGGCGCTTCGGCGTACCGGCGGGGACGCCGGACGGCCCGCCGGGCCAGTCGCCACAAGGCCCCGCCGGGCCGAACCGCCAGGGCCGCCTTCCCGGTTGGACCTGTCATACCGAGTGGATAGAGTGACAATCGGACTGGTCGCACGGTCCGCACGGGGGCGGCATCCACACACGGCTTCCGTCTACGCCATGTCGAAGGAAGAAGGGGCACGATGTCGGGTAACGCGAACCTGAAGGTCACCAGCGGCGATATCACGGGCTTGTCGCAGAAGATCGACGCCTTCCAGTCGGATCTGAACGCGCGCATCACCTCGCTCAACTCGGTCGTCGACCGTATCCAGGCCGGCTGGAAGGGCGCCGCCAGCCAGGAGTACGACCGGGTCCAGCGCGACCTGAACCTCAAGCTCCGCAATGTCCAGCGCGACCTGGAGAACCTCCAAAACCTCGTCAAGATGAGCGCCGACAGCTTCGACGCGCAGGAGGTCGAGCGCCTCTCGACGTTCCGCCGCATGGAGGCGTCGCAGGGCAGCAGCGCCATCCTCAACATCTGACGCGCACGCACACCAGCGCAACCCGCACTTCGCCACGAGGAGCCACGCATGACGACCGCCGTCAATTACGACACCGTCACCACGGCCGCCAGCGACGTCCGTGCCACGTCGACCCACCTCACCCAGGAGCTGGCCACGCTCATGGGCCAGGTCAAGCAGGTCGCGGGCAACTGGGAGGGCGACGCCAAGGAGGCGTACATCGCCATCCAGGGGAACCTCGCCCAGAACATGGACGGGCTGAACCAGGACCTCGCCCAGATCGCGCGGCTGCTGGACCAGTCCGTGGTGGGCTACCAGGACACCGACCGGGGCAACGCGGCCCGCTTCCGCATGATGGGCTGACCCGTACCCGTACGGCCGGGTGCCCCACACCCGTACGACCGGCCGACCCGCACGCGTACGGTGTACCGACGCGGACCCGGTCGCTCACCAGGGGGCCGTCCGCGCGGTCGCGCGGAC